>JANOOS010000166.1:0-2140 GCA_031421455.1 Nitrospira sp. | reverse complement strand
CCGATCGGGTGGAGCGAGGAAAACTCGTTGGGGCCCGCGTTCACAAAATAGATCCGGACCCGCTCATTCGGTTTCGCCTCCAGCGCTTCCGAGCCGATGAAGAAGGGATGATACTTGAAGATCCCTCCGTTGAAGACCACATAGTCGAACTTCCGAGCGAACATGGCCTCGACATCGTCGGGGTTCTTCCAGAGCTCAGATTGGACTAACAAAAACTCCCGGTCCGCTTTCGGCCAGACCTTCGGATTCTTGGGATCGACGATAATCGCGCCGAACATGCCGCGCGCGACGTGCTGGATCATGGGCGCTGCGCCGCAATGATAGAAAAACACGCCGGGCTTCTTCGCCACAAAGGTGAAGGAAATGGTTTCTCCCGGATTGATGGCCCGGTAGTTCTTCAGGAAATCGATTTCCGCCGCATGGAAGTCCATGGCGTGTGGATAAACATTGGTCTTGGGATTCTCCAGCGTGAAGTTGACAGTGTCGCCTTCCGTGACCCGCACGGCCGGTCCCGGCATCTGGCCGTTGAACGTCCAGGCCTTATATTTCGTTCCCGTTCCTTCAATCACGATTTCCGTTTCGAGCGCCGTCATCTTGACGTCATGGGTCTTCGCGGATGCCTCGGAGGGCAATCCCATCAATCCGGCCATCGCAAGGACCATAGCCCCTGCGATGGCTATCAATTGAGGTGATTGTCTTTTCATCATGGTTGAACTCCTCTCTGAAATGGTTGGGCGAACTTCTCCAGGCAAATGTGCAACTGGTCTTTATCTTATGTGAAGGTCTCACTGGCACTTCGTCTGTGTGTGAGGAAAAGAATAACACAGCAAAATTCGCTGGTGTATATCGTAGTGTCCGGTTAAGAGTCAAGCCATTTGTTCGTCCCAAATGAGCCTGTGACCGGCCCCCCTTAACCGGATCCGACCTGTATGTTAGGGTCGGACCGAAAGGAGGACCGTATGCCCCGCATCAAACATACCGTCATACCGTCGAACAGATCATTACCAAGCTGCGTGAAACCGAAGTGGTCTTGAGCAAGGGGCAGCCCGTTGATCAAGTCTGCCGCACCTCCATTGCAGAACGTCCAAACCACTGTGGTGCCCGCGGGTGGTTCTTCCATGGCAGAATTCAAGGTCGAAGTGCCAGGAACCTATATCAATGTTGACCATGCCATCTTCCGTATCACAAAAGGCGCCGTTGACCTGATTAAGGTGGAAGGTGCAGAGCAACCGGAGATCTACAAGGGCCTGAAGTAGTCCGTAACAGACGATACGCTTTGTTCTCAGAGCACAGCGGTTCAAAAGTCTGTAGCGGCCAAGCGTCACGGTTCTGAAGAGCGTGACGAACTGATGCAGTCTAGGAGGGGGAGAGGCATTGCCTCTCCCCTTTTTTTGACAAGCAACAGAGGTCCTGGTTGTCTTCCATCTTGACACTTGACTCTGGTCAGTAGAGATCTGTAACATCTCGCATTTTAAAGCATTTTTTAATCAACGCATATTCATTGTGTGCGCCTAGCGCGAGGCCCTCAACTGATACTGTGTTTGCGTGAACCACTGGGACTTCTGGCACGAGCGGAACGATGAAGCACTGTCTACGTCTGGAAAATACAAGCGCGTATAGTTTCACAGCATAGCAGCGAAACCTGAAATTCAGGAGGACCGGCATGTCATCGCATGGAGCGGCAACTGCAACAGTAGATGATATCCCAGCAGGAGAGAAACCCCAAAACGGGGTGGCTGGGCTGAAGCATTGGAAGTACGACCTGATGGCGGGGCTGCAAGTCGCCATGATGGGGATCCCGCTCTCGCTCGGGATCGCGGTGGCCTCCGGTGCGCCTCCGGTCTGCGGTCTGATCTCGGCGATCATCGCCGGATTCATCTTTCCCTTCCTCGGGGGCGCCTATATCACGATCAGCGGACCAGCCGCCGGCCTGGCGCCGGCGCTCTTGGCCGGCTCGCTCGCGTTGGGTCATGGAGATTTGGAGGCGGGCTATCCGCTTTTGCTGGTGGCCATTGCGATCGTTGGCGTCGTCCAGGTGATTCTCAGTATCTTCAATGCCGGGCGATTCGCGCTGTTTTTCCCCATTTCTGTGGTCGAAGGCATGTTGATGGCGATCGGCATGCTGATCATCATCAAACAA
>JANOOS010000165.1:0-6063 GCA_031421455.1 Nitrospira sp. | reverse complement strand
TTGTCGGCCCATTCTATTGCCGTCACGGTTTGGCCGGAGAAATACTCGGTCAGTCCTGTCGATTCAAGTTCGCGGGGCGAACGAATACGGTACAGATCTACATGGGCAAGCGGCAGGCGTCCTTGATTATATTCGTGAATCACGACGAATGTCGGGCTGCTGATTGCCGCTGGCGATGCGCCTAGACCCTGCGCGATTCCGCGAACGAGCGCCGTCTTGCCGGCTCCGAGCGGTCCGTAGAGCGCAATCGTTTCTCCCCCGCAGAGCGCGCGGCCGATCGCTTGGCCTAACCGATCGGTGTGCCGGTGCGAGGTGGACAGCAGTTGCCAGGGCCGGTTCGATAAGGCGCTCCGGCGAACGGTAGGCTGTTTCGTCTTGGCTGGCTGGGCCATGCTAAGCCGTTGCCGTCCGTTGGAGCGCATAAGGAATCTGAGCGATCAGGTCGCTGGCGAGCATCCCGGCCTGACCGAGATGCTGGGAAGCCAAGTCGCCGGCCGATCCATGGAAATAGGTTGCGGCACAGGCGGCTTCCCATGCGGGGACCCGTTGCGCCAGTAAGCCGACGATCATGCCGGTCAAGACGTCGCCGGTTCCTGCCGTGGCCATGCCGGGATTGCCGGTTGGGCAAATAGCGACAAACCCATCGGGGCGTGCGATGACGGTTCGTGCGCCTTTTAAGACGACGAACACGCCGCGTTCTCTGGCAAATCGTCTGGCCGTGCCGATGCGGTCTCCGTTGACGCTCTGCGTAGTGGCATCGACTTCGAGCCGGGCCATTTCACCTGGGTGCGGGGTGAGAATGGGGGGAGTTTTACATTCTGTCAGTAATGAGGCCCGTCCGGCCAAGGCATTCAGCGCATCGGCATCCAGAACCGAGGGCCGATCCAGATGTTTCATCATCGACTGAACAAGTTCAACGGTTTCAGGATGGGTCGAGAGCCCGGGGCCGATGGCGATTGCTGTGCGTGCTTGGATAAAGGCGACGACACGGTCGAGTCCTGAGCGGGCCAATGTCCGCGCCTTCGTTTCAGGCATCGGCATCGTCATTGCTTCCAGTAGTTTGGCTTCCAATACATCGTTGACGCTGCTGGGGGTGGCCACGGTCACCAGGCCGGCTCCAATGCGGAGGGCTGCCCGGGCTGCCAATGCCGCCGCGCCGGTTTTCCCGACAGACCCCGCAATAATCCCCGCATGGCCAAACGTTCCCTTATGGGAGGAGGGCAGGCGTTCCGGTAGGGATTGGAATGCACTGTCGCTTGTCAGCAGCAGGGTCCGGCTCTCGATGGCATCCATGTAGGCCGCTGGAATGCCGATATCGACGACACGAACCACGCCGGTTTGGTCAATCCCTGCACCGACATAGAGGCCGAGCTTCGGGAGGCCACATGCGATCGTCAATGTGGCGCGGATCGCACTCCCTAGGATGGCGCCGGTATCGGCATGGAGGCCGGATGGGATATCGACTGCGATGACTGGTTTGCCGGCATTGTTGATGAGTTCGATGGCCTCACGATAGGCTCCGGTCACTAGGGAGGACAATCCGGTGCCCAGGAGGGCATCGACGAGGATGTCGCTGGAGGCAAGAAGGGCCTGCGCTTGGTCGGCAGACCGGAATCGAACGATCGCCGCTTTCCCGGCTACTCGAACGAGCCGGCGATACATCGTCGCGGCATCGCGACTCAGGTCGGTGATCGGGGTGAGGAGGACCACGTGAATTCTCGCGCGCTCGCGGTGAAGCAGTCGGGCCACAACCAATCCGTCTCCTCCGTTGTTCCCTTTTCCACAGAGGATAGTAATGGTCTTGCCTCGCGCTGGTCCACAGTGTTCCTCCAGATACCTGACAATTCCTTCACCGGCTCGCTCCATCAAGACGGTACCGGGGACATGCGCTTCGGTGATCGTGCGGCGATCGAGCGTCTGCATCTCGGTCCCAGTCACGATCTTCATCGGTGGCCTTGGGTGCGGGATCGATCCCGCAAGAGGAATCGGGTGAGCGAAGGGAGAAAAGAAGTCTGTTGCTTACGTTGCAATGTCATGACAAGGGCGAATCGCATGGTCTCTGGAGGAACGCCGGGTGTCAACATCGGCGCGAAAGTTCAACCCAGCAATGCTTTCATCTCACGAACTGCCTGGTCGAGGCCCACCAGAACTGCCCGGGCAATGATGCTGTGACCGATGTTGTATTCGACGATTTCAGGAATATGGGTCAGCCGCGTCAGATTGCGATAGTCCAAGCCGTGTCCGGCATTGACGCCCATGCCGAGTTTGGAGGAGAGTTTCGCGGCCTGCGTAATAGCCTCTATTTCGTCGTCGGCATCTTTCGAACGTTTGGCATTCGCATACCGGCCAGTATGGAGTTCGATGAAATCGGCTGAGACTCTGTGAGCAGCTTTGACTTGGGCCAAATCCGGCTCGATGAAGAGGCTGACGGGAATGCTTGCCTCGTGGAGCATGCTCACGATCTGCTGGATACGATCTTTATGGCCGGTTACGTCCAGGCCCCCTTCAGTCGTGAGTTCCTGACGCTGTTCCGGGACGAGCGTGACGAGGTCCGGCTTGATCGCTATGGCAATTTTGGCCATCGTTTCGTCGGCGGCCATCTCCAGATCGAGCTTGGTGTGGATCAGTTCCCGCAAGAGGCGAAGATCACGGTCTTGAATATGACGCCGATCTTCTCTGAGATGGACAACGATACCATCGGCCCCTGCTAATTCCACTAATACGGCGGCGGCAAGGGGGTCCGGGTCTGTTCCACCACGGGCCTGCCGCAACGTGGCCACATGGTCGATGTTCACCCCAAGTCGTGGCACGGACCCTCCATTCTGTCATGTGGAGCAAGGAGAAGCTGAGCTGCGCGATGAGTGCGAAAGGCGTTGCAGTTGTAACAGAAATTGACTGGGAGGGGCAAGGACTGGGTGGGGGAGTTGGTGGCCGGTTGTCCCAGTCCTTCCAAAGGGTCGAGATGCCGAACCCCACAGAATCACGACATAATTTGACTAGATATGCTCCGCGCCATTAGAATAGGCCCCCTATGCGGTGGAGGGCAATCACTCGATTGCTTCCGCTCGGTGTGAGGATGACTGACAGGGGATCTCGTGGGATTCGGCGACGGATTTTATCGCATCAAACGGCTGCCGCCTTATGTGTTTGCCCAGGTGCAGAGCCTCAAGCTTGAGGCTCGTCAGAAGGGCGAAGACATTATCGATTTCGGAATGGGAAACCCTGACCAACCGACGCCGAGCCATATTGTCGAGAAGATGATCGAGGCAGCGAGGAAGGGGAAAAATCATCGCTATTCGGCCTCGCGCGGGATTACGAAACTGCGGCATGCGATCGCGGGATGGTACAAGCGGAATTACGATGTCGATCTGGACCCTGAGACCGAGACCATTGTTACGATCGGCTCCAAAGAAGGATTGGCGCATCTGGCTCTGGCCTTGATCGGCCCCGGCGACGTCGTTCTGACACCGACGCCGACCTATCCCATTCATATGTATAGCTTCATCATTGCGGGCGGAGAAGTCCGCGGGGTCGAGTTACGCCCGGACAGTGACTTCTTCGACGATTTACAGAGAGTCTATCGCCAGACGTTCCCAAGGCCGAAGATCTTGGTCATCAATTTTCCGCATAATCCTACCACCGCCGTGGTGGATCTCGGATTCTTTAAGAAGATCGTCGCCTTCGCCAAAGAACATAACGTCATCGTCATTCATGACCTGGCCTACGCCGACTTGGTGTTCGATGGGTATAAGGCGCCGAGCTTCCTGCAGGTTCCCGGGGCGAAGGATGTCGGCGTCGAGTTCTATACCCTTTCCAAGGCCTACAACATGCCCGGTTGGCGCGTGGGATTTTGTTGCGGCAATCGCGAGGTTGTTGGAGCTCTGGCGAAGATCAAGAGTTACCTCGACTACGGTATTTTTCAGCCTCTTCAGATTGCCAGCGTCATTGCCCTCAACGGGCCGCAAGATTGTGTGAAGGAGACGGTGCTGCGCTACCAGAAGCGTCGCGATGTGTTGGTGAGCGGGCTGAATCGTATTGGATGGCAGGTGAACAAGCCTGTGGCGACCATGTTTGTCTGGGCCAGAATCCCGTTGCCCTATCGGTCTTCGGGGTCGTTGGAGTTTTCGAAGCTCCTGCTCCGCGAGGCGAAAGTGGCCGTGTCTCCCGGGATCGGATTCGGTGAAGGCGGAGATGAATATGTGCGGTTCGGCCTCGTCGAAAATGAACATCGTACAAGGCAAGCCGTGCGAGGCATTCGCAAGGCGCTGAAGCTTGAGGGGGCGGAAGAGTGATTTCGCGCGTGGGGGTCGGCATTATTGGATTCGGCACGGTTGGAACGGGCGTTGCGAAGATTCTCTTGGAGAATGCCGCCTTGATCAGCCGCCGGGTCGGAGTGCCGATCGAGATCGTCCGGATTGCAGATCTCGATGTGACACGGGACCGCGGTCTTACCCTGCCGCCAGGGCTCCTCACGACCGATGCGAAGCAGCTTCTCGCCGATCCGTCGATCGACATCATCGTGGAGTTGATCGGGGGCTGCGATATTGCCAAACGCATTATTCTGGAATCCATTGCGGCAGGCAAACATGTCGTGACTGCCAATAAGGCCTTGCTCGCGTTACACGGAGAAGAAATATTTACCGCGGCTTCCAGCAAGGGCGTCGACCTCGGTTTCGAAGCGAGCGTGGGCGGAGGGATTCCCGTCATCCAGGCCTTGAGGGGAAGGGTTGGCAGCCAACACCATCCAATCCATTTATGGGATCATCAACGGGACGGCCAATTACATTCTCTCGCGCATGACCCATGAAGGCCAGAGTTTTGAGGCGGTACTCGACGCAGCGAAGCAGGCCGGGTATGCCGAAGCGGATCCGACATTCGATGTAGCCGGTATCGATTCGGCGCACAAGCTGGCGATTCTGGCGGCATTGGCCTATGGAACGCCGGTCAATGTGAAAGAGGTATACACCGAGGGGATCACCCACATCACGCCGCTCGATATCGCGTACGCCAAAGAGTTCGGTTGTACGATCAAGCTGCTGGGCATTGCCAAGCTGGTCGGCAACGAAGTCGAAGCCCGCGTGCATCCCACGATGCTGCCGTCCTCGTCTCCAATCGCCCAGGTCGAAGGAGTCTACAACGCGATTCAACTGGTCGGCGATGCCGTGGGCGACGTGGTGCTGTATGGCCGGGGCGCCGGCTCTATGCCGACCGGCAGTGCGGTGGTCGGCGATCTCGTCGCCATTGCGCGTAATCTGTTGAAAGGCGCGGTTGGGCGAGTGCCACCTGCTTCGTTCCGGCAGGACCAGCGTCGGCCGCTTCGGATGCGGACGATGGAAGAAATCAGCTCGCTCTACTACCTCCGGTTTATGGTATTGGACCGTCCCGGTGTCTTGTCGCAAATTGCAGGGGAGTTGGGCCGGTGTGGCATCAGTATCTCGTCCGTCCTTCAACAGGGGCGCCGCGAAGGGCAGACAGTTCCGGTCGTGATCAAGACCCATACCGCCATGGAGCGCGATGTCCAAACGGCATTGCGCGCAATCAATCGCATGGCCTTCATTTCCGAGCCCACCACCTTGATCCGGGTCGAGGGTAAGGACGAGTAATGCAATGAATCGCTGGCATGGTGTGATCGAAGAGTATCGAAAGTTTCTGCCGGTGACTGACCAGACCCCCGTGGTGACGCTCGGGGAAGGCAACACGCCGCTCATCAGGGCGACGCGATTGGCGAAACAGATCGCCCCGGGCATTGATCTCTATCTCAAATTCGAAGGCATGAATCCGACGGGATCCTTCAAGGACCGCGGCATGACGATGGCCATCTCAAAGGCTGTTGAGTCCGGCGCCAAGGCGGTGATCTGCGCCTCTACGGGAAATACTTCCGCTTCCGCGGCAGCCTATGGCGCGCGGGCGGGCCTGGCGGTTTATGTGTTGATTCCTGCCGGGAAGATTGCAATGGGTAAACTGTCACAGGCCATGATGCATCAAGCCACAGTGATTCAGATTGAAGGAAACTTCGACCAGGCCTTGACCATCGTCAAAGAATTGTCTGTGACCTACCACATC
>JANOOS010000164.1:0-13390 GCA_031421455.1 Nitrospira sp. | reverse complement strand
GTATTTCCGCACTGGTGGCAAAATTTCGCGTCTTCCTGATTCTGCTGTTGACACTGCGCACAGGGTTTCATCCGGCAGAGAGTATCACAATGAAGCGTCACCTGGGTAAAGAAGCAGCAAGTTGCTTCCACTGATAGGCCTATGCTACCTTCCCTTACTTTACAAAGGGATACGTCTGTCATGGCGACAGAAGAACTGAAGCAGGACGCCGCACGATATTTGATGCAGACGTATACGCGTCAACCGCTCTCGATCATTCGAGGGAGCGGGACAAAGGTATACGACCTTGAGGGGCGCGAGTACCTTGATTTCGTCGGCGGGATTGCCGTAAATATCCTCGGTCATGGCCACCCGGATCTGGTTCAGGCCATCCAGCGCCAAGCCGCACAGCTGATCCATACCTCCAACCTCTATTACACGGAGCCGCAAGTGAAGCTGGCGCAGATGCTGGTCGATCACTCGTTTGCCGACAAGGTATTCTTTTGCAACAGTGGGGCCGAGGCGAACGAAGCGGCGATCAAGCTGGCCCGCCATTATTCTCATGACAAGTATGGAGCCGGGCGTTTCGAGATCGTCACAATGAAGAACTCGTTCCATGGCCGGACGATGGCGACATTGACGGCGACCGGCCAGGAAAAGGTTCAGAAGGGCTACGAGCCGCTGCTGCAGGGGTTCAGCTACGTGACTTTCAATAATATGGCAGAGCTGGAACGGGCCGTGACCGACAAGACCGCAGCGATTATGCTCGAGCCGATTCAGGGCGAAGGGGGCGTCTATGTCGCGGACCGCGAGTATCTGAAGCAGGTGAAAGCTCTGTGCACCAAAAAAGACGTGCTGTTGATTTTCGACGAAATACAGACCGGAATGGGACGGACCGGGACGCTGTTTGCCTATGAGCAGTTAGGGGTGCAGCCGGACATCATGACCTTGGCAAAAGGGTTGGGTGGCGGCGTGCCCATCGGAGCCTGTCTCGCGACGGACTCCGTGGCGAAGGCCTTCACGCCCGGCAGTCATGCCTCGACATTCGGCGGCAATCCACTCGCCTGTGCGGCGGGCCTGGCCGTCTGTCGCGCTTTGCTGGAGGGCAAGGTACTCGATCATGCGCGCCAGATGGGAGAGTATTTGGCGAAGGGGTTATCGGCCTGTAAGGATCGACACCGGGTGGTGCGAGAGGTGCGGGGTCTTGGGCTCTTGCAAGGGATTGATCTCGATATGGATGGGAAAGCCGTTGTGAGCGAATGTTTGGCTCGCGGTATTCTCATTAATGGAGCCGGCGAGCATGTGCTGCGGTTCGTGCCGCCCCTTATCATCACCCAGTTGGAAATCGATCGATTACTCGATGTGCTGGATCAGATTTTTAGCAAACAGGCGGCGTAGGGCGTACTTACGCAGAATAGACATCGCGCAGATGACGACAAGAACGACAGGAATGCAGGCAGGCAAGAAAGACTTTCTGGATATCGCGGCTATCAGCAAGGCGGAAGTGGAGAGTTTGCTGAAGTCTGCGGCCCTATTGAAGGACAAGCAGCGGCGCGGGATTCTTCATCCACTGCTTCCAGGCAAAACACTGGGTCTGTTGTTCCAGAAACCATCGACGCGCACGAGAGTGTCGTTCGAAGCGGGGATGCACCAGTTGGGCGGCCATGCTCTGGTATTGCCCATGGCCGAGATCCAGCTTTCGCGAGGAGAAAGTGTCGCCGATACGGCGCGCGTGTTATCACGCTATCTCGACGCGATCGTCATCCGCACCTATGACCATTCCATCGTGGAGGAATGGGCGAGGGAAGCGACGATGCCGGTGATCAATGGGCTGACCGACCTGAGCCATCCCTGTCAGGCCCTTTCAGACCTCCTGACTATTCGCGAGAAAAAGGGACGTTTGAAGGGGATCAAGATCGCCTATATCGGCGACGGCAACAATGTGGCGAATTCACTGATCGAGGCGGTGGCGAAGATGGGGATGACCATCACTCTTGGGTGTCCGGTGGGGTATCAGCCGGAGCAGCATGTTGTGGATAGGGCGAGGGTCGAGGCTGCAGCAACCGGTGCAGTGATCGAAATAGGGCACGATCCCCATATCGCGGCGAAGGAAGCGGACGTTATCTACACCGATATCTGGATCAGTATGGGACGCGAACGGGAGCATGCGCGACGGCTAAAAGCGTTGGCTCCGTATCAAGTAAACAGCCGCCTGTTGCATCGGGCCAAGCCCGATGCGATTGTCATGCACTGTTTGCCCGCCCACCGAGGTGAAGAAATCAGCGCCGAGGTGCTGGATGGCCCGCAGTCGGTCATCATCGACCAGGCGGAGAATCGGTTGCACATGCAGAAGGCCATCTTAACGAACCTATTAGGCAAGAGGAGTCGAACGAGACGATGAGTCGTATCATGAAGAAAGTCGTGCTGGCCTATTCAGGCGGACTTGATACTTCCGTGATCTTGAAGTGGCTACAAGAAACCTACGGCTGTGAGGTTATCGCCTTCTGTGCCGATCTAGGGCAAGGCGAAGATCTGCAAGCGATCAAGGCCAAGGCGCAAAAGCTTGGCGTGAAAAAGGTCTACGTCGAGGACCTGCGCGAGACCTTCGTGAAGGACTATGTCTTCCCAATGTTACGCGGCAACGCCATATACGAAGGCAGTTATCTGCTGGGGACCTCGATCGCGCGGCCTCTTATTGCGCGGCGTCAGGCCGAGATTGCGCTCAAGGAAGGCGCCGAGGCGGTATCGCATGGTTCTACCGGAAAGGGCAACGACCAGGTGCGGTTCGAGCTGACCTACACGGCGCTGGCGCCGAATCTCAAGATCATCGCGCCCTGGCGTGAATGGACGATGAAGTCGCGGCGTGAATTGATCGAGTATGCCGATAGACATGGCATCCCCGTGACAGCGACGAAAGCCAAACCTTACAGTATGGACCTGAATCTGTTCCATGTGAGTTATGAAGGCGGCATCTTGGAGGACCCCTGGGAATCGCCACCGGATGAAATTTTCCAAATGACGGTGTCGCCGGAGCAGGCGCCGAACAAGCCGCTCGAAGTCGAAATCGGGTACGAGGCTGGTAATCCGGTATCCGTCGACGGCAAGAAGATGAGCCCGGCGACGTTGTTGGCGCATCTCAATAAGCTGGGAGGCGCGCATGGGATCGGGCGTGTCGATCTGGTAGAGAATCGCTACGTCGGAATGAAATCTCGCGGGGTCTATGAAACGCCGGGTGGAACGATCCTCCATGTGGCGCATCGCGGACTGGAGTCGTTGACGATGGATCGCGAGGTGCTGCACTTCAGGGACAGTTTGATCCCGCGCTTCGCCGATCTGATTTACAACGGCTATTGGTTCAGTCCGGAACGAGAAATGATCCAGGCCTCGATCGATATGGCGCAGCAGGACGTGACCGGCACGGCGAAGGTGAAGCTCTACAAGGGGAGTTGCACGTTGGCCGGGCGCAAGTCGAAGAATTCGCTCTATCGTCTCGATATTGCCACATTTGAAGAGGACGAAGTTTATAATCAGAAAGATGCCGAGGGTTTTATTCGGTTGAACGCGTTGCGGCTGAAAATCAGAGCTCAGAGAAAGAAGGGCTCTTCCTGATGGGACGAGCAACGGGCCGCAGCCCTGCCGTGTTGGAAGGCGGAAAGGCCTGGGGTGGGCGGTTCAAACACAAGACGAACCGGTTGGTGGAATCCTTCACTGTTTCGGTGGCGGTCGATCGTCGGCTGTACGCCCATGATATCCAGGGTAGTATCGCCCACTGCAAGACGTTGGGGAAGGCACGCGTGTTGACCGCCTCTGAAGCCAGGACGATCGTGCGGGGCCTGGAGTCGGTGAAGACGGAATTTGATCGGGGCCGTTTTCGCTTCACCCCCCAAGATGAAGACATTCATATGGCGATCGAGCGCCGGCTGACAGAATTGATCGGCTCCCTCGGCGGCAAGTTACACACGGGCCGAAGCCGGAACGACCAGGTTGCATTGGATATTCGGCTGTACTTACGGGATGAACTCAGTCGGCTCGTGACCAATCTGGAAGATTTTCAGCGGGTGCTGGTGGCGAAGGGGAAGGCGAATCTAACGGTCGCCATGCCGGGCTATACGCATCTCCAGCGTGCCCAGCCGGTGCTGTTCGCTCATCATCTCTTGGCCTACGTGGAAATGATCGAGCGGGACAAGGGGCGACTTCGCGATGCATCGGTGCGTGTGAATGTCATGCCATTGGGGTCCGGTGCGCTCGCAGGGACCAACTACCCAGTCGATCGCCGGTTCACCGCTGGGCTGTTGGGCTTTCCCTCCGTGACTCAAAATAGTCTCGACGCCGTGTCCGATCGGGATTTCATGATCGAGGTGGCCTCGGCGCTGTCGATCACGATGATGCACCTGTCCCGGCTCAGTGAAGAATTGATTCTCTGGTCGTCCCAGGAGTTCCAATTCGTCGAACTTCCCGATACCTTTTGCACCGGTAGCAGTATGATGCCGCAGAAGAAGAATCCCGATGTGCCCGAACTGGTAAGGGGCAAGACGGGACGGGTCTATGGTCATTTGGTCAATCTGTTGACGACCCTTAAGGCTCTGCCCTTGAGTTATAACCGAGACCTCCAAGAGGATAAGCCGGCGCTCTTTGACGCCCTCGATACCGTCACCGCCTCAGTAAAAGTCTTGACCGAACTGATGCGCCGACTCACTGTGAACCGGGACGTTCTCAAGCGGGCGGTTCAGGGTGGTGGAATGTTAGCGACGGAAGTTGCGGATTATCTCGTGACCAGAGGCGTGCCGTTTCGTGAAGCGCATGCGATCACGGGCCGATTGGTGCGGGCTTCACTGGATCAAGGCCGTGAATTCACGGCCTTTTCGCTCAATGAACTGCGGACATTCTCTGAGCGAATTGAAAAGGGTCTGCTCGCTCGATTGACGGTCACTGCCGCGATCGACCGGAAGTCTCAGGTAGGTGGGACTGCCAGAACGAGTGTGGAGCGGCGGATCAAGGAACTCGATCGGATACTCTCGTGAAGGCGTGGATGTCGAGTGCGAGGTCCATTGTGGTGGGCGTGATGATTGGAGTGTTGGCGGCTTGCGGATCCGTGGGGCCGCCGGTTCCTCCTGAAAGTGTCGGTGTAAATTCGACCATTGAACGACAAAAGGAGTTAGAGGCGATCGAGGAGAAACGGCGTGGCGCCGCGGCGGCAGCCGAATCTGCCGAGTCACAGCCGGACCCAATGCTACAGGGGCAGGATGTCAATCTGCCTCCGTTGCAACCGGTGGGAACCAGGTAAGGTTTTAGCCCCCTTTGCTGGACCTGCATAGCCGGATAACGCTATACTGCAAGCTGGCAATTGTTGTGCAAGGATGGGCCGGGGTTCAGCGGCATCGAGGTTGAGCGGCTAGAATTTTAATCCATTCAGGATAAAGTTGGCGTACGACAACAGAAACTGTTGAAAACATTTCAATGAACGTATTGATACCCCCGGCTGGATAGCCGGGTAGAGATCAGGAGGACCACTTCATGGATCTTATTCAACCGATACGGCAGAGTGAGTTAATCGGGCAGGCGGCAACAA
Organism: Nitrospira sp.; assembly: GCA_031421455.1. Classification (GTDB taxonomy): domain Bacteria; phylum Nitrospirota; class Nitrospiria; order Nitrospirales; family Nitrospiraceae; genus Palsa-1315. Next base: position 7,842 of record JANOOS010000164.1, on the reverse strand, counting down.
TCAAGCATGCAGCAGGCAAACGGCTGTTGCTGGTTGATCCCTACCCGCTCAATAATCCCTATCGACTGACCGCTTCTGAGCGCCGAGCGGTCTGGTTTCCCAAGCTGAGCTTGCCGGTGATCGCCGCCTACACGCCTGCGAATTGGGAAGTCAGTCTGATCGATGAAGCGGTGCACGAAATCGATTTCGACTTTCCCTGCGATATGGTTGGTATCTCCATGTTTACCTGCTATGCCCCTCGGGCCTACGAGATCGCAGCAGAGTTTCGCAAGCGAGGAAAGACGATCGTCATGGGAGGAGTCCATCCCACCTACTGCCCCGACGAAGCGCTTCAACATGCGGATGCGATCGTGTGTGGAGAAGCCGAAGATCTCTGGCCGCAATTGGTCGCGGATTATGAGGCGGGGAACATGCAGCGTATGTATAAGATGACGTCGTTTCCCTCTCTGGAGAATTACAAGAGTCCCCGCGTCGAGTTGCTGAGCCCAGACTCATACATGACGAGGCAGTGTAGTTTCACGACCAGAGGATGTCATTTCGATTGCGAGTTCTGCAGTGTGTCTCCGTTTAATGGAAAGACCACGCGGCGTCGGCCGGTGAAGGAAGTGATCACAGAGCTTCGAAATGTTCAGCGGTGGATTCGCAGCGAATTGGTCGAGCGTTTGCGCGATGAGCCGATGTGGACCGCCTTCGTCACTGCGCTTCGGATTCGGGTGGGGATTGAGGACGGCAGCATTGTCGCGTTTGTTGATGACTTGCACAACAGCAACCGTGCCTATTGCCGTGAGCTCTGGGCCGCGCTGAAGCCCCTCAAGCTTAAATGGGGCTGCCAGTCCACGATGTTCCTGGCCGACGATGAGGAGATGGTCAAGCTTGCGGCAGAGAGTGGCTGCGTGTCGGTCTTTGTCGGGATGGAATCGCTCGATGAAGACGCGCTAGACGAAACAAACAAGCCGTTTAACCGAGTCAAGAAGTTCTCCGATGAAATCAAGATGTTCCACGATTACGGCATTATGGTGAATCCTGGGATCGTGTTCGGATTCGACAGCGACGATGTGACCGTGTTCGAACGGGCCGTCGACTTCCTGACGAAGAATCAGGTGGAATTGGCCTATTTCAACGTGCTGACGCCCCTTCCCGGTACGGCGCTGTTCGACCGCTACGAAAAGGCCGGTCGTATCTTCGATAGGGACTGGTCGAAGTACGACGGCAAGCATGTGGTGTACCAGCCGAGCCGGATGACGGTCGAGCAACTACTAGATGGCTTCCACTGGGCCAATCATGAATTCTATTCGATCCCTTCAATCTGGAAACGGCTCTCGGGCACGAGCCAGCGGTTCATTCCGAGATTGGAGATGAATCGAGAGTTCCGGAAGTTGGTCAAGAGAACCTGTCCCAAAGCGTCCCTGTCGCCGCTCGCAGGGGTGTTGAAGAATCTCCAAGCGAAACTCCCGGTGTTGGACAAAGAGCAATTGATTCCAAGTGCGCTGCATGCGCTGAAACAGGCGCTAGATCCGAACGCGCTCTCGGCGCAACAGTTGATATTCCACATCAAGGCCAAGCGGCACGACAAGTTCGCCGCGTTGTTTGTGGATCTTGAGGGTACGCTCGATCGCCTGAATGCCTTGGAATTGATTAAGCGAATCAAGGAAGCGGCCAATCAGGCGCGTATGGACATCATCGTCAACTTCGAACACCTCAAACTGGCGACGCCCGACGCCCTCAAAGCGTTGCTGGATTCAGACGCCATGAAGGTCGCGATTCCGAATGTGAAGGTCCGCTATCGTAAGTTCAAGGATGCATTCGAGGCCTCATTGCAAGGCTTCCCGCTTGCAGGTATCGAGCATCTCAACGAAGATTTGCAGGATGCATAATTTTGAGTATCGACACGGTGAACTCTATTGCGAGCAGGTGCCGGTCAGCCGGATCGCCAAGGAGGTCGGCACGCCGTGTTACGTCTACAGCTACACGACCCTCGTTCGTCATTACCGGGCCTATGACGGGGCCTTCAAAAGTATCCCCCATGTGATTGCCTTTGCCATGAAGGCCAATTCCAATATCGCGATCCTCCGCCTTATGGCCAAGGAGGGGAGCGGGGTGGATATTGTGTCAGGGGGGGAACTCTTTCGAGCGCTCAAGGCGGGGGTTCCTCCCTCAAAAATCGTATTTGCGGGCGTCGGTAAGAACGCGGAGGAGATTCGCGAGGCCTTGAAGGCCGACATCCTCATGTTCAACGTCGAGTCCTCGGCCGAGCTGCAGGCGCTTAATGAAGTGGCGGCTTCCGTCGGAACCAAGGCGAGAGTCGCCCTCCGCATCAATCCTGACATCGATCCGAAAACGCACCCCTACATTTCGACCGGTCTCAAAAAGAGCAAGTTCGGGATTGCCGCCGACCGGGCGCTCGAAGAGTTCACCCTGGCTTCCTCGCTCGCCAACATCGATGTCGTCGGGGTCCACAAGCATATCGGGTCACAGTTGACCGAAGTCGCGCCGTTCGTCGAGGCCGTGAAGAAGGTGGTGAAGCTGGTTGGAGCTTTGAAGTCGCAGGGCATCAACATCCGCTATGTCAATATCGGCGGAGGCCTTGGCATTACCTACTCGGACGAAACGCCGCCGTTGCCGCAGGATCTTGCAGATGCCGTGTCGCCACTGCTGAAGGATTTGAATATCACCCTGATCATGGAGCCAGGCCGTGTCATCGTGGGCAACGCAGGTATTCTCGTAACGAAGGTGTTATATCGGAAGGACGGCGAAGCAAAGCGGTTCATCATCGTCGATGCAGCAATGAACGACCTGATCAGGCCGAGCCTCTACGGGGCCTATCACGAGATTCGTCCCTTGTCAGAAGCGGTGTTACAGCGGCCCAAGCATCACGTGGATGTGGTCGGTCCAGTCTGCGAGTCCGGAGATTTTCTGGCGAAGGACCGGTCGCTGCCGGAGGTCAATCCTGGGGACATGCTGGCGGTGATGAGCGCAGGGGCCTATGGATTTGTGATGGCCTCGAATTATAATTCACGGCCTCGTGTGCCGGAAGTCTTGATCAAGGACGGGGAGATCCACGTCATCAAGACCAGAGAGACGTACGAGGACTTGATAAAGGGCGAAGCAATCCCAGCATTCCTCAATTGAGGAATGGATTCTGCGGCGAAGGGGTGAACATGTTTACCGGTGCATTGATTGCCATAGTGACCCCGTTCAGGAATGGCAAGGTTGACGAGCGGGCTTTCGGCGACCTTATAGAATGGCAAATTGCCAACGGGACGAACGGAATTGTGCCCTGTGGCACCACCGGAGAATCCGCCACCCTCTCGCATCAGGAACACCATCGCGTAGTTGAATTGACCGTCGAAGTGGTCAATCGCCGCGTCCCCGTGATTGCCGGGACCGGCTCCAACAGCACGGAGGAAGCGGTGTCCCTCACGAAGCATGCCAAGCAGGCAGGGGCCGATGGGGCACTGATCATTACGCCCTACTACAACAAGCCGACGCAAGAGGGGTTGTACCGGCACTATAAGGCGATTGCGGAATCCGTGGATCTTCCGCAAATTCTGTATAACATTCCTGGACGGACCGGTGTGAACATGTTGCCATCCACAGTTGCGAGACTGTGTGGATTGCAGAGCATTGTCGGGATCAAAGAGGGGAGTGGGTCAGTCCAGCAGGCCTCTGAGATCGCGCATACATGTGGCGACCGAATGATCGTTCTTGCCGGAGATGATGCCCTGACGTTGCCCATGATGGCAGTCGGAGGGAAAGGGGTCATTAGCGTGACATCGAACGTCGTCCCATCCGAGATGGCGCAATTGGTCAAGGCCTTCTTGAGCGGGCGCATCGACGAAGCGCGCCGGATTCATTTCGCACTATCGCCGCTCTTCACAGCGCTCTTTTATGAGACTAACCCGATTCCGGTGAAAACTGCGCTGGGCATGATGGGTAAAATCGATCCGGAGCTGCGGCTGCCGCTTTGCGCCATGGCGACCGAGACGAAGGATCAACTGACGCGGGTCTTAAAGGACGCAGGCCTCATTTGACGTGAGGGTGAGGCGCAAAGGGTAAGGCTTCGGATGATCAATGTTATTGTCGCAGGGGCAGCCGGTCGTATGGGCTGTCGGCTGGTCGCCCTTATCAAAGATTCAACCACCCTGACGTTGGCCGGTGCGGTCGAAGGGAAAGGCCATCACGCTGTGGGTAACGATGCCGGAGAAACGGCTGGTTGTGGCCGTGCAGGCCTCCCGATTACCGACGATCTCGCGGGGCTTCTTGATAGAGGCGAAGTGGTCGTCGATTTTTCCTCCCCTGAAGCGACCTTGCATCATCTACGTACGGTGGCACAGCACAAAAGAGCGATGGTGATCGGTACGACAGGATTTTCCGCTCCTCAGCTTGAAGAGCTAAAATCGCTTGCCCGCCAAGTTCCCTGTGTGTTGTCCCCCAACATGAGCGTGGGCGTCAATCTGATCTATAAGGTCATTAGTGAGATGGCGAAGACGTTAGGGGACGAATACGACATTGAAGTGATTGAAGCCCATCATCGTCTGAAAAAGGATGCGCCGAGCGGGACGGCGCTCAAGATTGCGGAAGTCTTGGCGCATGCCGTGAACCGCGATCTGGATCAGGTCGGCGTCTACGCCAGAAAAGGTCTTATCGGGGAACGGAAGAAAGGCGAAATCGGGATTCAAACCATTCGTGCAGGCGACATTGTCGGCGACCACACGATTCTCTTTGGTGGAATGGGTGAACGTATCGAAGTGACGCATCGAGCGAGTAGCCGAGATACCTTCGCAGGAGGCGCTCTACGTGCTGCTCGGTGGGTAATCCGGCAGCAGCCAGGTCTGTACGATATGATGGATGTACTGAGTCTTCGATAGATTATCTTCTCTGCTCCGGCTCCCTACATTGTAAATCTGAACAGCAATTACCGCTGTCGCGACGGATCCTCTGTTGAGGTATCATCAGATCCATAACAAGCAAGAAGTTGAGACGATGTGGGGTCAGCTATCGTGTGGCGTAGGAGGGGGACTGCATTATGGGTTATCGACCGATTGTCTCAAGATCGCGCTCGCTTGAGAGACTGAGCACAGCGGCTCTTCGTGTGGCGATCGCTGCAGATAGACGAGCATAAATTTCCTGGGCTGAGTCCGTCCAATCGGCATTGGGCGGATCGCCACGGAAGGCGGCTTCAGCTGCCTTGTGCTCGTCGTACGTGAGCGGTTTCGGTTCTGTCATAGCGCCCGGTTAATGTCGTGCGGTAATAGGCCGAGGTTCCTGATCCGCTGATTTCCGGCGACCACAGTTCAAACACGCGAACACTGTGATCGCAAGCCCTGCGTTCAGATCCACTGCCCGTTCCGGTAACATCGCCCCGCGGCATTTATCGCAAATCGTCATGGCGCAATCTACCATGAAGGAATGCGGAAGCATACCCACCTGAAGTACTGATTTATCTTTGAAGGTAGGCCCTTCCGCCCATATACAGCTAGGCCGTTCGAATAGAAGGTGGGAACGAAAATTCGTCAGTATATCTGCCAAGATAGAATAGGGAACCCTTGACAGTGGTCACGCTGTCCCATAGGATTGTGGTATCAGTAAGGACACCCCACTATGTATAGAATTATCCTCATTCTCGGGTTGCTTGTGGTGCTGTATTTTCTCCTCCGGCGTGCCGTTCGGGCGCTCAAAGGCCCGGGTGAACCGGATGGTCTACTTCCGGATAAGGATCACATGGTTCAGGATCCTGTTTGTTTAGTATTTGTTCCACGGGAATCGGCAATAACGGAAGATATTGGGGGGCAGAAGTATTATTTCTGCAGCCGATCCTGCGCACACAAATTTCAGGAAAAACTTGCCGGTTAACAGCCTGAGTAACTGGAGTCGGACAGCTTTTCTTCTTTGTCGAATTTGAGCGTGATCTGGCACTGATTAGGGGTGAAGTTAAAGAAAGGTGGGCCTGATTTTCCGCCGGCGATGCGATAGTAGGTCCAGGTTTCGCCGCCAAAAAATCTGGTGGCCTTGCCGCTCGGTGCTCCCCAGTTTTTCTCAAACCAGGCCTTGTCCTTGCCTTGAAGCTCAGCCGGTTTGAGTGACTGTTCAAGATAGGGATTACCACCGCCGCAGCCGGTCAGGATCAGACCGAACAGGAGCACCCAGGCCGATCGTTGCATCATGCATTCTCCTCGGTCATATAGATATAAGTAGCGTAGAAACGAGTCATAGTGAATAGCCGGATTTTAACCGGCAGTCTTGGGCCTGTCAAACGGGCATATGATTGGTAGAGGATTGTAGCCAGGTTGAGTTCTTCATAGAATAACCGATAATGAACTGATCACAATGATTTCTCACTTCGACATGAAAGGACAATGCCATGAAATTCTTTCTTGATACAGCCAACGTCAAGGAAATCCAGGAAGCAGCCAGCCTCGGACTTCTTGACGGAGTAACCACGAATCCGTCGCTTGTCGCGAAGGAAGGGCGCAGCTTTAAGGAAATGCTCGTCGAAATTTGCAACATTGTGGATGGGCCGATCAGCGCAGAAGTTGTCAGCCTCGAAGCCGATGCCATGGTGAAGGAAGGGAAGGAACTTGCGAAGATCCATAAGAATATCGTTGTGAAAGTGCCGTTGATTGCAGAGGGATTGAAGGCCACCAAGAGATTGGCCGCCGAGGGCATCAAAGTGAACGTCACGTTGTGCTTTTCTCCAACCCAGGCACTCCTTGCAGCAAAAGCCGGTGCATGGTGCGTCTCACCCTTCATCGGTCGGCTTGACGACATCAGTTCAAACGGGATGGAACTGATCCGCCAGATCCTGACCATCTACCGCAATTATGACTATAAGACCCAGGTGTTGGTGGCAAGTGTGCGTCATCCTCAGCATGTCGTCGAAGCTGCGCTCGCCGGTGGGCATATTTGTACGATGCCCTTCTCGATTTTTCAGCAGATGGTGAAACACCCGCTGACGGATAGCGGACTCAAGAAGTTTCTGGCGGATTGGGAAGCGCAAGCCAAGAAGTAAAAGCTAGCAGGAAGGTTGAGGGTCAGGCTAAGGTTGAGGCTAAGATGAGAACATTAGATCTTCGCTCAACCTCAACCTTGACCACGGCCTCAACCTACTTCACTCGCTCCGGCTCGGCAAGTCGTTGGCGAGCGGTTGCGAAGATGTGGTGAAACATCGGTCTGGTCAATAGACCTGTGAAGGTATTTTGTTGGCTGGGGTGGTATGAGCCGATCAGAGTAATGCCCCAGGGAAGAACCTGGACGGTTCCATGGGAAAATTTCGGAAGCGGTGAAGGAAGTTGCACTCCCTCATCACGGCAGGCTTTCAAGTAATGATCGAACGCGATCTTGCCCAGCGCCACAACCACACGGACCTTCTCTAATAATCGGAGCTCTTCCCGCAGATAGGGGCGGCAAGCCTTGAATTCTTCAGGGGCCGGTTTGTTGTCGGGCGGCGCGCAACGGATCGTGGCGCCGATGTAACAGTCCGATAGCTTAAGCCCGTCATCCCGGTGGTGAGAGCCCGGTTGGTTGGCGAAGCCAAATCGGTGTAAAGCGTCATAGAGCCAGTCTCCGCTGCGATCGCCTGTAAATACCCGCCCGGTTCGGTTGGCACCGTGGGCAGCCGGTGCTAGTCCGAGCACGTAGAGGCGGGCGTGGGAATCCCCAAATCCGGGAACTGGACGTCCCCAGTAGGTCCAGTCCTCATACTGTTTCCGCTTTTCTGTAGCGATCGTCTCCCGATAGGTGACGAGCCGTAAGCAGGCGGTGCAGTGGGTGATGCGATCATTGAGGAGGGCCAGCGCACGCATAGTCACGCAGTCTAACATGAATCTGAAAGTCGATCATGCT
>JANOOS010000163.1:0-3241 GCA_031421455.1 Nitrospira sp. | reverse complement strand
CTCCATCAGCCCGACAGAGGATGAGCCAAGCCCCAGCGACAGATCTGCCGCCAGCGGACTGGTCACCCCGACCGTTTTCGCAAACTCAATGACATCCTTCACGCCAACTTTATCCAGCAACCGAACGGTCGCCAGATTATGCGAGTGGGCCAGGGCATCCCGCAAACTCACCATGCCATGGATTTTTCTTCCATAGTTCTCCGGCTTCCAGGTTTTCTCATCCTGCTCCTGTTCATAGACCACTGGCGCATCGAGAATCACCGACGCGGGGCTCATCCCCTGGCTCACAGCCGTCGCGTAGATGATCGGCTTGAAGGCGGACCCGGGCTGACGGTGCGCCTGCACGGCCCGATTGTACTCGCTGCGAGCGAAATCGTAGCCGCCGACCATGGCACGAATAGCGCCGTTATCCGGCTCCAGCGTAATCAACCCTCCCTCGACGAGCGGAGTCTGCTCCAGTTGTACCTGGATGATGTCACGATCCAGCTTCTTCACCATGACCTCGATGACATCGCCGGGCTTCAGCACTTGCCTAAGGTTCTGATTGACGACGAAATCCTTTGCCGTATCGAACCCGGTCAAACGGCGCTTCGCCCATGCCATATCGTCAAAGGCGAGCTTGGCTACCGTCGTGCCGATCTGCACAAGAAAATGGTCTTTTGCCACTTTGCTGACGAACCCCTCGCGATAGTCCCCTGCCTTCAAGGCCTGATCGGACACCGCTGCAACAACGGGCGGAGTCGGCGCAGTCGCATCGACCGTTCGGAGCGGGCCACGCCACCCTTGGCGCTTATCCAATTCCCGCAGGCCTGCTGCAAAGGCCGCTTCAGCAGCCCTCTGCATCTCCAGGTTCAACGTCGTGAATACTTTAAGTCCGCCCTTGTACACCATCGCTTCGCCATACTTCGCAACCAGCAACTGCCGGATATATTCCACAAAGTAGGGTGCCGCCTGTTCACCGCCAGGACGGCGGAAACCGAGTATCTCCGCCGCAGCCTGTTCGCGTTCTGCCGGGGTGAGGAACTTCGCCTCTTCCATGCGAGCCAGCACATGTTCCTGCCGTTTCTTTGCGCGATCGTAGGCCTTGAAGGGCGAATAATGGTTTGGCGACTTCGGGAGACCGGCCAAAAATGCCGATTCTCCGATCGTCAGGGCGGAGAGGTCTTTCCCAAAATATGTCTGAGCTGCCGAGGCGACGCCGTAGGCGCCTTGTCCGAAGTAAATCTGGTTCAAATACAGTTCGAGAATTTGCTCTTTCGTCAGGACCAATTCCATCTTGTACGCAAGAATCAACTCGCGGACTTTGCGGTCGAAGGTGCGTTCGGATGAAAGGAACAGGGAGCGCGCCAACTGTTGGGTAATAGTGCTGGCCCCTTCGACCTTGCCTCCCCGGCGCACATTCGTCCAAGCCGCCCGGAGCATGCCGATGTAGTCGAGGCCTGGATGTTCAAAGAACCGGACATCCTCGACCGCGATGACTGCACGCCGCAGCTGTTCCGGAATGTCCGCCACCGGGGTGAGAATACGCCGCTCGATGAAAAATTGACCGATGAGCTGCTGGTCGCTCGAATAGACCTGCGTCACCAGGCTTGGTTGATAGGTCCCCAGCTGATCCAATGCGGGAAGGTCTTTTGAGAAATGCCACAGCGCCCCGCCTGCTGCCAATCCCGCCAACAAGATTATCGCCCCCAGACTTATGAGCGAAATCTGCCACCAGCGCCATTGGCGACGCGGGGACTGTTGACGAAACGGATCCTGTAGATATATCGATCGATCCATCATGGTTACGCGGGGTTACCCTCGAAGGAGGACTGGCTTCCTGAGAAGAATACCACGGTCACCATACCGTGGAGACCCTTAAAACTCAAGGTTCATACCGGTATCGCTTGTACCGGACATCATGCTTCAGGTATACTCGCTCCCCGACGCCTGGATGCCTGGGCGTCTTTTTTTTGGAGCATGCAGCAATATCTATGGATCAGACAGCCACAACAGAATCTCCCGTGACAACTCAACTCGAGCCCAAAGAGCGCCGGAGCGATATTCGGAATATCGCGATCATCGCCCACGTCGACCATGGCAAAACGACACTGGTCGATGCGGTGCTCCGACAGACCCATGTCCATCGCAAGATCGACGATATGGGTGAACGGATCATGGACTCGATGGACCAGGAACGTGAGCGCGGGATCACCATTCGAGCCAAGAACGCCAGCGTGACCTACAAAGGCGTGAAGATCAACATCGTCGATACGCCGGGCCACGCCGACTTCGGCGGCGAAGTCGAACGGACCCTGCGCATGGTGGACGGCGTCCTCATCTTGATCGACGCGAAAGAAGGCCCCATGCCGCAAACGACCTTCGTGCTGCGGAAGGCGTTAGCGCTCGGCCACAAGGCCATCGTCGTCATCAACAAGATCGACCGGCCGGACGCGGTGATCGATGACGTGGTGAATCGAACCTTCGACTTGTTTGTCCATCTCGGCGCCACAGACGAGCAGCTCGATTTCCCGATCGTCTACACGGCGGCGATCAAGGGCACCGCAACACTCGACATCAATAAGCCCGGTACGGACATTCAGCCTCTCCTCGACACCGTCCTGGAAAAGATCCCAGCACCGGCCATCGATGCCGACGCGCCCCTCCAGATCCTGGTCCTCGCCCTGATTCAAGATCTCTACAAAGGCAAGATGGGAGTGGGGAAAATCCAATCAGGTTCGATCGCCCGCCGACAGAATGTGGTCGTACTCGGGAAGGATGGCGCCAAGTTCCCTGGAAAAGTGTCGGACCTCGCAGTCTATTCAGGGCTTGAGCGGACGGACATCGAACGCGCGGAGGCAGGAGAAATCGTTGCGGTGGCAGGCCTGGACGAAGTGAGCATCGGCGACACGATCGCTGACGCAGAGCATCCGGTCGCACTGACCCGTGTCACGGTCGACGAGCCAACCGTCCAAATGACCTTCTCTGTGAACAATAGCCCGTTCGCCGGACGAGAAGGCAAGTACTTGACCTCGGGGCATTTGCGCGATCGACTCTTCAAGGAACTCGAGACCAACGTGTCGTTACGCGCGCAAGAGACGGATAGTGCGGATAAGTTCCTCGTCGCCGGGCGCGGCGAGTTGCATCTCGGCGTCTTGATCGAACAAATGCGCCGGGAAGGGTACGAGCTGCAAGTCTCGCAACCGGAAGTCATTATCCACCGGGATGGGGAGAAGGTCCTCGAACCCTATGAAGAGCTGAC
>JANOOS010000162.1:0-4749 GCA_031421455.1 Nitrospira sp. | reverse complement strand
CCATGACGATCGGAACCAGCCCTGCCCCCTTGACGAGTTCTGTCAGCTCATTAATCTTGTCTTTCTTTGCTGCTACAAGAATGATCGACATCTCTCCCTGTGTATCACCCGCGGCCTCGGTAGAGGGCAACACACTGAAGTCGATGTTCACCTCATTAATATCGAAGGGGATGTACTGCTCCGCAGCAAGCCTCACCTGCCCCTCCAACTCCTCATCAGGCATCGGTGGCAGGCTGATCTTTTTAATGATGACCGCATGGCCAGAAATCGACACGGCGACCTGCTTGACCTTGATGTTCGTTTCCTCGAACAATTCTTTAATCGCCGATACCACCCGCCCTTCATCCATCACTGTACCGTCAACAATGACTTCCGGCTCAAGAGGTTTAAACCCAAACTTCTGGAGAATGTATCGCCCTCGATTCTCCTTCAACTGAACGAGTTTGATCCCGCTCGACCCGATATCCAGCCCGACGAGCTGTCGCTTCGGGCTAAACATCGAAAATAGATCAGCTTCGGCAATGCCTTTAAATAAACTCAGCATACGTGCCCCTGACTGTACATGACTATCCGTACAGAGCAAGTCTTTATGTGATTTTTTCGCACACTGTTACTCATGGTCAAATCCCCATCCCAGCAAACTTCCACGCCCCCAAGAAAGAATGTGTCCCTAAACCATTCTGGCTGCTCATAGATAACCTGCCTCCACTCAACATTCCCCTGATTAAGCGGCGATTTGGGCCTGACACAGCCGGCACACTTCGAACGATGCCTCTACACTGCTGAGCGGCTTTGCCAGTCAGCTAAGTATAGTCCAGATGCTCTACCTGTCAAGGAAGTCGCTTTCCGTGCACATGCTAGAAACAAAGGAGATGGCGGCGGGATGATTGACCTAACGGGTCCGTGGATTATTGCCTATTGATATCGCGATGCGCGACGGTCGCTTGATATCCCAGCGCAGAAAAACTTGCTTGAAGTCGCCCAGCAATCGCCACAGATCGATGACGTCCGCCGGTGCAGCCAACCCCAACATTCACATAGCTGCGGCGTTCTCGTTCGAAGAGAGGAATGAGGAATTTAAAGAAACCTTCCAGCTGCCCAATAAATGCAACGGCGTCTGGATCAGTCAGCACATAGGTCCGCACCCGCGAGTCTTCCCCGGTCAATGGTTTGAGGTCAGGAACGAAAAACGGGTTCCGCAAGAACCGGACATCGAACAGGAGGTCAATATCGTACGGCACACCAAACTTGTAGCCAAATGTTACTAGCGAGATGGTTAACCGCTGAGGCGTGCCTTCCTGCCTGAACTGTCTGATCAACAGCTCACGCAATTCATGCACCGTCAAGTCCGAGGTATCCACAATCCGGTCAGCGTTGCGTCGAAGATCAGCAAGACGCTCCTTTTCAAAACGCACTCCTTCCAATACAGGGAGTTGCGGCAGCAGTGGATGGGGTCTCCGAGACTCCGAGAATCGACGAACCAAGACTTCCTCTCGAGCTTCAAAGAATATGAGCTCGACCGCATGACCAAGCGCCTTCACCCGCTCAAGAATCCCCACCAGATCTGAAAAGAACACGCGCTCTCTAACATCGATGCCGAGCGCAACATTCTTAATCTCGCCCCCCTGCTGATGACAGAGCTCGACAAAGGTCGGGAGGAGGGCCGGCGGCAAATTATCGATGCAGAAATACCCGGCGTCTTCGAAACACTTGAGGGCATGCGACTTCCCTGATCCAGAAAGACCGCTGATCACCACCAACTTGAGTCCTGCCATGCCTACCTACTCCTTACGGATCGATCAGGACCACTCGATCACGATCGATACGCTGTAGAATCTGCAGCTTTCCTGAAGACAGTGAAGTAAACACCACCAGCGAACCAGGCAGAGAATCGAGCCGGCGTTTCGCATCTTCCAGAGTCAGAACAGCCCGGACAGGACGAATGACTTCAAGCTCTTCCTCTTCCTGACGGAGAGCCGGACGCGGAAGCTTACGCACCGACCTTTTCGTCGGTTCTTTATGATCAGTCTGGCGTTCCTTATGTTTTCGTATCTGGACGCCCAAACGGTCCACGAGCTGGTCGATCGTCGCGTACATTTCCTGGGTCGAAGCTTTTGCCTGAATCCGCCTCCCTTGCATTGTACAAACGACCTCAGCACAATGCTGAAGCTTGCTCACACCCAAGATCACTTCCAGGTGGCTCAGCTTCACTTCATACCGCGCGAGCCTCTCAAACCGATTTTCGATATGTTGTCTGAGCGCCGGCGTGATAACGAGGCGTCGTCCTGTAATCTTCATAGGCTTCGTCCTTTCAAGCTGAATAACCTTGGCCCCTCTTCACTCAGCTATGCTGGTTGGTTTTGAACATCCATAGCACCGGGGGAAACACCAGATAAGAACCAACTACAAACGCAGCTGGACAGGGAAGGTCTAACAGGCTGCGGAAAAACTATTGTGACACGGTGGAACTTCAATAGCCTGTAGATTTAGTACAACAAAAGAGCCGTGATCAGGATGCTCAAGGCCGTTCAGCAAGGCCGCAGCGAGCGAAGAGGCGAGGCGTACGCTTCGGTACGTTGAGCCTCTGAGCGATGCGCGAACGCCGCTGTCTGGCTTTTTCAGCATCCTGCTAAAAGAACCGCTTACGCTGAGTGGCGGATGGAATATGTTCTTCCGCCCGATACTTGGCCACTGTCCGTCGCGCGATGACTACCTGTTGTGTAAGCAGGCGCGCTGCGATCTCTTCATCTTTGAGGGGACGGCGGGCATCTTCCTCCGCCACCATCTTCCGAATCATCTCCCTCACCGTCACGGACGACATCATGTCGGAGGGCTGATCCGCTCGCTGCAGGCCGGCGTTAAAGAAAAACTTTAGATCCAGCAACCCTTGCGGGCAATACATGTACTTATTGGCCGTCACACGACTGATTGTCGACTCGTGCATCCCAATATCTTCAGCCACCTGTTTGAGCACCAACGGCTTCAGATGCTCCACGCCCTTTTCAAAGAACTGCTCCTGAAACTTCACGATACTCGACACCACTTTTACGATTGTCTTATTCCGTTGCTCGATGCTGCGAATAACCCATTGCGCCGCCCGAAGCTTTTCATCCAGATAGGCCTTTGTCTCTTCCGACCCGTTCTCACCTGCCCCCATCAACTGCTTATAGTACGGGCTGATCCGCATACGGGGAAGCCCGTCGTCGTTCAGTAATACCACCCATTCACCTTCATTCTTGGCGACAAACACGTCAGGGACAATTACATAGTTGTGAGTATTCGTAAACGGTCGCCCCGGCTTCGGCTCAAGCACTTCGATAACCTTGGTCGCCTGAAAAACCTCTTCTACTGTGACATCGAGAGCTTTTGCAATTCTCGCATACTGTTTCTTCTCCAAGTCTTTGAGATGGTGCTGAACAATGGCTTCAACAATCGACCCCTTCAAGGCGCCGGGTCTGGCCCCTAATGACCCCATCGGGCTCTTCCCCAAATGTCCGATCTGTAAGAGTAGGCATTCCGCTAGATCGCGTGCCGCCACTCCCGTCGGATCAAAACTCTGAATATTCTTCAGAACTGACTCCCCTTCAATCTCGGTGAAATCAGTCCCGCTGACCATTTCCGCGAGAGACATGCGCAGATACCCGTCATCGTCAAGGTTACCGATGATCAACCGCCCGATCCCCTTTTCACGATCGGACAAACCGGAAAACGATAGTTGCCAGAGAAGATGATCTTCTAAGGAGGTTGCCTTCGCCATGGTTTGTTCATAGGAAGGAAACTCATCCTGAGAGGACGACTGAGACTCGGACCCGCCAATCCGCCGGTCGCTTCCAAAATACTCTTCCCAACCAGCTACTGAGACCTCATCCGGTGTATCCCGTTCTTCGGGAGTCGACTCCTCCGCATTCGACGGCTCACTATCCGCTGAGGCCGCCGCATCTTCCGCCTTCTCCTCTGGGCTTGTGGCTTCGCTGTCCTCCGCTTCAGCAGGGAGGTCTTCCAAAAGCGGATTTTCCATCAAATGCTGCGTGAGACTCTGCTGGAGCTCAAGCCGCGACAATTGCAGCAGCTTGATTGCCTGCTGCAATTGGGGAGTCATGATCAGCTTTTGACTCAGTCGAAGGTCGAGCCTGAGCTTCATATGCGACGATCCTTACGCATCATAGCTTGAACCGTTCCCCCAGATAGACCGCTCGGGCCGTTTCGCTCTTGACGATGGACTCAGGAGACCCGGCCTCCAGAATCAACCCTTCGTTGATGATGTAGGCCCGATCTGTGATGGACAACGTCTCCTGAACATTGTGATCGGTGATCAGAATGCCGATTCCCTTTTCTTTCAATCGGATAATAATCTGTTGTATGTCAGCGACGGCAATCGGGTCGATCCCTGCAAAGGGTTCATCCAGCAACATGAATGACGGGCTCGTCGCAAGCGCCCTCGTAATTTCCAGCCGCCGGCGTTCCCCACCAGACAACGCATAGGCCATGCTCGCTCGAATATGGCTCAGGTCCAGTTCCTTGAGAAGAGCATCGACCCGGTCACGACGTTCTGACCGAGAGTAGTCCAGCATCTCAAGAATTGCCAGAATATTGTCTTCAACCGACAACCGTCGAAACACAGACGATTCCTGCGGAAGATACCCAATTCCTTTCCGCGCGCGTCGGTACATGGGCAGATCTGTGATCACCTCTTTACCGAGGGAGATTGCCCCTTCATCTGGCTGGCACAGACCGACGATCATGTCGAAG
>JANOOS010000161.1:0-16721 GCA_031421455.1 Nitrospira sp. | reverse complement strand
GACGAGGATTGGGCGATTCGTGAAGAGGCCGCTGCTATGCTGGGCACGCTTCGGGATCCGAGGGCTGTGGCACCCTTGGTGTCCGTACTTCGTGACGGCGATCGCGCGGTTCGCGATGCGGCTATCGGCGCCCTCTTGGCCATTGGAGAGCCGGCTGTAACGCCGCTGGGCGCATGTCTTTCCGATCCGGAGCTCACGGTTCAGGAATTGGCCTCGTCGGTGTTGGCCAACATTGCCGATGCGCGAGTGCTCGCGCCGCTCGTCAAGGCGCTCAAGAGCCCCGACTGGATTGTGCGGATGCACGCCGCCAAGGCCTTAGGCCGGATTCAAGACCCTGGAACGGTGGCGCCACTGGTGCCGCTGCTGCAAGACAAAGTGAAGGCCGTGCGCGAGGAGACGTCGACAGCCCTCGCAGCTATCGGGGAGGCGTCGTTGTCCTCGCTGCTCGCCGCTCTGACCCATGCTGAATGGCTGGTGCGGCTGCATGCGGTAGAGGCTTTGGGGAAAACGAAATTGCCTGAGGCGGTGGATCCGCTCTTGTCGGTGCTCTTCAACGATCGGGATAGGGCGGTTCGCGAGGATGCAATCCGCGCATTGGGCCAGATCGGCGATGCGCGCGCGGTGGAGTTCCTCATCACAGCGATGAAAGAGCCGGGGCTGCGGCCGCTGGCGGTTGCGGCGCTGGGCCAGATCGGCGATCGTCGCGCCGTACCGGTGCTGATCGACGTGCTCAAGGGCATGGAGCGGCCTGAGATCTCGCAGCCGATCGACGGCTGTGGCGATCAGTGGGATGAAGAGAGACTCACGTTAGGCGAGGCAGTCCGGGCCTTGGGCGCGATGCGAGACGAGACGGCCATACCGTCGCTCCTGAAGGCGCTCCGTTATACAGTGACGCGAGCGGACGCTGCCGACGCGCTGACTCGATTCGGGGGTGCTGTGATTGCGCCGTTACGGGCTCTCCTGGCACGCGAATCGGATGACAACATCCGGTACCATGTCAAAGAGACGTTGGCGAGGGTGGGATGGCGGGCAGGCCGTGTCTAGCAGGATGCTGAAAAGGGGGACGGGGTAGCCGGGACGATCCCCGTGCTCGCGCAACGCGCGGCCTCAGAAGGATGCGAGGGAGTAGGCAGACCGTTCTTCTTGCTCGCAGAACGCGCACGATAGGAATGTGCTCGTTCGATGCGCGCAGTAAAGAACAATCTGCCTACTCCCTCTGGGGAAATTGGAGAGTTAGAAGGCCCTCGACCGGGCTAAAGCGCGTCTTGGCGCGCTGAGGGTGGGAGGGTGTGCGCAGTTGGGATCATCCCGGCCACCCCTTAATGGGCGTTAGCTCGCTGCGGCCTTGCTGACGGCCTTTTTGAGCACCCTGCTCGTAGGCCAGTGCTCAATGTTCAATGTTGAATTTGTAACTCAGAACACAGAACTCAAAACTCAGAACTCATTCCGGCTATGCCAAAAGAAACGATCGAAACGCTGATTTCTGAGCTGGTTCACGAAGAGGACTGGCGACGGATGCGCGCGACGGCGGCCTGCTTGTCGGGCGGGCCGCGCGCGGTACAGGCGCTTATTCACGCGCTGCAAACCGGGTTGCCGGCATTGAAAGCCGAGGTGGCGGCGATGCTGGCGCGGGTGAACGATCCTCAGGCCGGCGTGCCTCTAGTCGACTTACTCCGCGATGAGGATGAGGCTGTCCGCAAGGCCGGGGCTACAGCTTTGGAACATATGGCAGGGGTGCTGGACGAGAAGACCGCGGCGGCGTTGGCCTCGCTGCTCTATGAATCGAAGGATGAGGAGATTCGCCTGGCGGCCTCGCAGTTGTTGGGAGTCATTCCGAATGCGATCGCGCCGCTCTGCGAGATGTTGGTCCATCAGGACCCGGAAGCGCAGATCATGGCTGCGAAGATGCTGGAACATCTGCTCGATCCCCGGTCGGCGGATTCGTTCATCAATGCCATGGGGCAGCCGGCCGTTTGCGACATTGCCGTGAGGACACTCAAAAAACTGAGCGCGATTCGTGAACGGATCGACGAGGTATTCGACGGGCTTCGCGCGATCGAGGAGTTGAGCGAACGGGAAGAGGCTCGTATGAGCACGGTGGTCAATCTCCTGGCCATCGGGCGTCCGAGCGTGGAGATTTTGATCGAGTACCTGGAGGATGACGATTGGGTGATCCGTGAGGCCGCCGCTGACTTACTGGGAAAGATCGGCGATGTGCGAGCCGTCGAGCCTTTGATGGAACGGTTGCGGGTCGATAAAGATACGGGTGTGAAGGAGCTGGCGATGAAATCGTTGGGTCTGATCGGTGATGCCAGGCCGGCGCAACTCTATATCGAGGCCATTCCCATCCGGCCCCTGCGGGTCTATGCCATGGAAGCCTTAGCCAAAGTGAAAGATGTGGATGTGCTGCGACCGTATAAGGAATTGTTCGATCGATTGAGAACGGATCGGGATGGGTTGGTCGCGTACAATTCCGGATTGATCGCCGACAAGCTGGAAGCGCTCGATGGAACACCTGTCGGGAGTCAGGGAGGGCAGGACGACGATGAGTGACAATGTGCAGGCTGAACGGATCGAACAATTGATCGGGGCCCTGCGGGACGACAATGACGCGCTCCGTGCCCATGCGATTGCCAGTTTGAGTCAGGTGGGTGAGGATGCGGTAGGCCCGCTGATCGGGCTTATGGCGGACGAAGATGTCCTCGTCCGGGAAGCGGCGACCAGCGCGATTGTACGAATCGGTCCATCCGTCGTCGATTCGTTGATCGAAGCGTTGGAGGATGATGAGTGGGCGATTCGAGAGCAGGCTGCGTCGGGATTGGGGAAGCTGAAAGACCCTCGGGGCGTCGATCCCCTCGTGAAGGCGCTCAAGGACAAAGACGGTGCAGTGCGGACCGCCGCCGTGTGGGCGTTGGAGCGTGTCGGTGATGCGCGCGCCGTGCCTGGATTGGTCGAGGCGCTGACCGATCACACAGTGCGTGAGGATGTGGCGCGCGTGCTGAAGAAAATCGGCGATGCGCGGGCCGTGGACGCCCTGATCGACGGGTTGCTGGGCAGCAATTGGATGGTACGGCGTCATGCGGCCGAAGCCTTGGGCAAGATCGGCGATGCCCGTGGAATTGACCCGTTGATCGAATCGCTCAAGGATGAAGATTGGCTCGTGCGGCGAAATGCTGCGGAGTCGCTCGCGCGGCTCGGGGCGAAGCAGGCCATCGACCCCTTGCTTCCGCTGCTCGAAGATGAGAATACGATGGTGCAGGAAACGGTCGAAGGGGTGTTGGCCAGTCTCGGATGGACAGCGAAGCCGTAATGTAACGGCTTCAGGTAGATAGGCTGAAGGTATTCAGGGGTTTAGCCTACGTGGGTTGGTTCGTGCCTTGCGAGATAAATTATAGCCTTCAGCCTGAATTCCTTCAGCCTGAACCCCTGAGTAGTTACACCGTAATCTTTATTTCGATGGTAAAGGACACACATCATGGCGGATGAAGCTCCTCCAAAACTTATTCAGATCGGTCCGAAGGGCGGCGTGAAGAAAGATGGGTTCAATCTCGTGACGGAACGAGTCGTCGCGGTGAATCCTGAGTTGAAACAGCTCGAAGTCGAATTGCTGGCCTACGATGGGAAGACAGTCGTACTGGACGTCGATGACGAGGCGCTTGAAGATCTGAAGAAGCTCAAGGTGGGAGACGGCGCCACCATCCGTGTCGTGGAAGAGGGCGGGCGGCGTATTGCCAAGAGCTTTCGGATTCGCGCGAAGGATCCCAATGCGGCGCGAGCCGACGCGATGCTCCTGGACCTGAAAGATAGCCATTGGCTCAACCGGAAATATGCGGCTGAAGTGCTGGGTGAGCTCAAAGAAACCCGCGCCGTGCAGCCGTTGGTCGATGCGTTGGCGGATGAAGTCGGGGATGTCCGGCAGCGCGCCTATGATTCCTTGATCAAAATCGGCGGCCCGGCTGTGTCGGTGCTGGTGCCCTTGCTGGTGTCGGAGGAAGATGAGATCAGGCAATCCGTGACGGAGATCATCCGTAAAATCGGAAAACCCGCCGTCGAACCACTGGCCACGGCGCTCGCCGAGGCCGACGACCGTCTAAAGTCGCGGGTGATGAAGGTGTTGGACCGGATGGGCTACAAGCCGAAAGTCAACGATGCGGCCAAGGCCGTTGAGGTGCCGCGACTGACGTAACGCGCGGTTACTTGGCTGGAGACGGAGTTTTGCTGGGCCTCCCGACCGAAATGTGACGAAAGCCAAAGGCGGCGACTCGCTCCGGTTCATAGACATTGCGCAGGTCGAAGAAGAGGGGCTGGCGCAAGAGCGTTTTCAGTCTGTCGAAATCGAGGGTGCGGAACTGGTTCCATTCGGTCATGAGGATCAAGGCGTCCGCTCCCTGCGCTGCATCATAGGCGTCCTTGCAGGGGACGAGACCCGACAGAGTCTGACAGGCTTCCTCAAGCGCGGCGGGATCGTAGGCGCGAACCGTCGCGCCTTGTTTTATCAGTTCCTGCGCAATCGCCAGGGCCGGCGCATCCCGTAGATCGTTCGTATTGGGTTTGAACGATAGGCCCAACATCGCGAACGTCTTTTCCTTGAGTTTCCCGACCTCTTTCGTGATCTTTTCTATCATCCGGACGCGTTGTTGTTCGTTAATGAGGGCGGCGGCGCTGGCGATCTGCATGGGGTAGCCCACGCGCTCTCCGGTCTGGACGAGCGCGGCCAGATCTTTCGGGAAGCAGGATCCCCCGAACCCAGGCCCCGCATGGAGAAACTTCGAGCCAATCCGGTTGTCGAGCCCCATCCCTTTCGCCACCATCTGCACGTTGGCGCCCACCCGTTCGCAAACGGTCGCGATTTCGTTGATGAACGAAATTTTGGTGGCGAGGAAGGCGTTGGAGGCGTATTTGATCATCTCGGCCGTCGGGATGTCGGTCACGACGAACGGTGTTTCGATGAGATACAGAGGACGGTAGAGATCTTTCATGATCGCCACTGCCTGCTCGCTGTCCGCGCCGATGACGACTCGGTTCGGTCGCAAGAAGTCTTCGATGGCGGACCCTTCACGCAGAAACTCCGGGTTGGAGACAATGTCGAACCGGAATTTCCCCGATTGATTGGCGGTGATCACTTCCCGCAACTTTTCTCCTGTGCCCACAGGGACGGTCGACTTGGTGACGATGACCTTATACCCCGTCATGTGTTTGGCGATGCCGCGGCCGACTTCTTCGACATAGGACAGATCGGCCGATCCGTCCGGTCGCGGGGGAGTGCCCACCGCGATGAAGATCACGAGGGCTTTGTCGACGGCTTTGGCGATGTCGGTGGTAAAGCTGATCCGATTCTCTCGAATGCCTTTGGCCACAAGCTCCGTGATCCCCGGCTCGTAGAAGGGCACATCGCCTTTCTCAAGCCTGGCGATCCGTGTGGCGTCGGTATCCATGCAGGTCACGTTGACCCCGAATTCCGAAAAACAGGCTCCGGTTACCAGCCCGACATAGCCGGTTCCAATCACACTGATATGCAAGGGTTCTATTCTCCTGTATGCAAGAACGAATTGGTTGAGTATAGCAACGGTACAGGGGGTGAGCAAGAAAGTTATGGAGAGCCGAGTTCCCAGCGGGGAATTCACTGGGCACTCGTTGACAGGCGCATGAAGGCTGGGTACTATTTGCTCCCTCCATCGGACGGATCCTGTCGTATGGCGACTCAGAGCAGACCCCTTCAGCGACCTCTCGCCGTGATGATGCGCCGGACTTTGCGCGCGATCAGTCCAGACACAACATTGTTGGAGGCGGCGACGCTGATGCGTGACACGAAGGTCGGCGCAGTGCTGGTGCAAGAGGCCGGTCACTACAGTGGGATCGTCAGCGAATCGGACCTGGTTCGCAAGGGGATGGCCGAATCCTGCCCGGCACAAGAGACGTTGGTGCGTGCCGTCATGAGCAGCCCGCTGTTGTCGATCGAGATAACGAGATCGGCCCACGAGGCGAGTGAGAAGATGGCGGAACACGGGATTCGGCATTTGGCAATCTCCGAGGAGGGGCAGATCGTCGGGATGATCTCCGTCCGCGATCTCCTGCGCTACTTCAAAAACTGGGGCGGTCTGTGATCGTGCTGGCTTGCAGGCCGGCGCCGGACCGTCTCCCTACCCTCTGTCATGTTTCTGCATGAGTGCTGTGAATCGGTCGGCTCATCCCCCTCAATGGTTTCTTCTGTTCACGGCGCTGGCGACCGGTGCGGTGGTGATGGCGCTCGAAATTTTGGGAAGCCGACTGTTAGCGCCTGTCTTCGGAAACTCCCTGTTTGTCTGGGGCGCATTGATCGGAGTGATCCTTGCCGCCATGAGTAGCGGGTATGCATTTGGAGGCTGGGTCTCCGACCGATATCCCGGTGCTCAGGTGCTGGCGGGGCTGCTGTTGTTTTCAGGAGGCTGGACCTTTCTGATCGCGTGGCTTGGCCAGCTAGTGCTCTTTAAGGTGGCGGGTGTCGTTGAGGATCCTCGGTGGGGGCCTTGTGCCGCCGCGGCGCTGCTTTTGGGCCCGCCGGCCTTCGGTCTGAGCGGCGTGCTGCCGGCCTTGTTGCGATTGGCTGTGTCGGATCTTGAATATTTTGGTCGGCATACCGGCCGAATGATTGCGATCTCGACCATGGGGAGCTTGGCGGGAACGTGGGGGACGGCGTTTTTCTTTCTGTCCTGGATCGGCAGCCAGGCGCTTGTCGCGTGGCTCGGCGCCATTCAAGTGGGGCTCGGTCTCTGGTGGCTGATCAGCGGGACGACCGTGCGGCCTTTGATGATCGGCCTACTCGTCTTATGCATTGGTGGTCTGGGGGCCGGTGCTTGGTTTCCGATCCAGATGTTGAAGGCGCCGGTTTACCAGGAAGACAGTCCGTATCAACAAGTACGAATTCGCGACGACGATCTTTTTCGTTACCTCGTCCTGGACCGGACCTTCCATGCGGTCATGTGGAAGGCCGATCCGATCGCCCTGTTTCTCCCCTACAGTCAATTGATGGTCGCGTCGCTGGCTTTGGTGCCGGACCCGAAACGGGGTTTAATTCTCGGTCATGGAGGCGGGTCGTTGGCAAAGTGGCTCGCCCATCGATGGCCGGAACTCGATCTGGACGTGGTTGAGTTCGATCCCGCAGTCGTTCGTATGGCCGAGGAATATTTTTCCTATCGGCCGCCTCCTCAGCATCATGTGCATGTTCGGGACGCCCGGGTTTTTCTGAATTCCACGGGCCAGACGTACGATCTCATTTGGGTCGATGCATTTGCCCGGCTCATGATTCCGTTTCACCTGACCACGGTGGAGTTTTTCGCGGAGCTGCGCGCCCATCTTGCACCGGACGGTATCCTGGCCGTGAATCTCGCCTCATCGGGCGAGGGTGGAGACCTGTTGCGGGCCAATGCGATTGCGCAGACGATGAGACGATCGTTTCCCAACGTCGAGTCCTTTGCCGTCAAGGGGCCATGGGGTTCTTCTCCGGCGCGATCGGAGAATCTGATTTTTTTTGCCGGCGCACCGCTCGAAGGGCACAGGCCCTCTACCATTGCGGCCAATGTAAATAGATTGGTCGAGCAGCAGCGTCTTCCGTTCGAGGCCATTGCCTTGCTGGAAACCCATCGCACACAACCATGGGAGGCCGGCCTTGTGTTAACCGACGACTATGCGCCGTACGATCTCTTGATCGGATCCACGGTTCAAGAGGCGCAGCCTGAGGCAGATAAACCACTGAAATAATTGAGGCGATCCTGTTGATGCGAATGTCTGCATTGAAGGTGTCCAGGAAAGGTATGAAATAACGTTCTTGCATCCGATTTCATCGAGGTGCTATTTATAGGGTTAGACTCGAAGAGGATATATATTGTCCGGTGTATCGATGGCGGGGTAAGGAAGTTGTGCTCAGCAAATGATCAGGGCTAAGCGGGCTTGGCGGAGGTATTCACCAACCTAATCACATCTCTTCTTCTTCTTTTTTTAAGGAGGTAGGTCATGGGTAAGACGGTATTGGGGGTCTTCTTCGGCCTCATGATGGTTGTGGCAGGGACATCTGTAGCATTTGCGTCCCAGGCAGGCGGAGTCGAAGTCGGGGATTTGGAGACTGGCTCCGTTGTGGGGCAATCATTCAAGGAATTGGATGTCGATGCTTCGCTGTTCGCGGTCGAGATTGGGGAACTAAAGACGTGGTATCCGCCAGTCACCATCATCGATTTCAAAGTTCGGCCTGGACGTCCCGTCCTGCTCAAGGTGACGAACAAAGCCACTGCCGATCATGGATTTGAGATGACCGACGCAATGAATACCGGAACTCCGACCGTCATGAAGGCCCAAGTGGTGTTGAAGCCTGGAGAAACAAAATACATTGGTATTCCGACCAGCGACATGTTCTATGCGACGCAGGGGAATACGCTGACCTATCGCTGCCACTTGCATCCCGGACATGTCGGCGGCAAGATATTGATGATCAAGTAATCACTGTTCATAGATGTGGATGTGAGTGATCACCGCCCTCTTCGCAATATTGCGGAGAGGGCGGTGGCTTTTCAGTATCCTCCTAGCAAGTTGTTGACAAACTACGTGAACACTCCGAAGCCATGCGTGCCTGGATGCACACAGACTTCATTCACGATTCTTCGCAGGCTGTTCAGAAAGGCCGTCCAGCAAGGCCGCAGCGAGTGACCTCAATATGATCCTTCCAAGCTTGCTCGTGTAGATTGTCCCTGGGATGGCCCTGATGAGTCCCCCGCTGCGCGCGTCCAACGAGGGTCTTCTGAGACCGCGCGTTGCGCGAGCACAGGGGACTCACCGGGCCATCCCTCCCCTGCTGGCGGACTTTGTCAACAGCCTGCTAGAAACAAGAAGGCCCTGCTTCTCGCATGAAAAGCAGGGCCTTCGTAGTTGAACGATGAGTGCTAACTAATTACGCACGCCGCTCCAGACTTTTGCCGGATCAATCGCCTTATCCGGATTGAGCGCATTCGCCCTCGCGAGCAGAACCTCCGTTGTTTCCGGATACAACGGGTCAGCAATACAGCAATTATCAACCGGGCAGACAGCGGAGCACTGAGGTTCGTCGAAGTGTCCGACGCACTCGGTGCAGCGGTCGTGTGTAATCACATAAATACTATCGCCGACTCCCTGGCCATCACCCACATGATTGCCCTTGGTTTCCGCGTCGCTGCGAGTTTCAAAAATCGCCTCGTTCGGACATTCGGGCAGGCAGGCTCCACAGGAGATACATTCATCGGTAATCAGCAACGCCATGACCCTCGCCTCCTTCTCACTACAATAGAGACACACACGGTTGACAAGTCTATCCCGTCGCGACCATTATGCGTGCCGCGATATGACCGCCATTCTATTCCGACGCTCTTTTCCAAGTCAACAGAACGGCACTTGTCCAGAAGGCCCAGCCTCCCTGTATTAATGGGCCTTTGGGCCCAGATAATCGTGGTGAGTTGTGACGAAGGAATGGTTATGGCTTCCTTGCCTGCAAGCGATCGAGGACAGAAAAAGAAGCGTATTGTCACGCTCGCCCTGATGGCGATTTTCTTGATTAGCGCGTCGTATTTTCTCATCGAGCGAAAAGAAGAGACTATCATTATCGTCTCCTTTCCGAACGGACGTGAGATCGAGACAGAAGTGGCGGATACACCGGAGAAGCTGCTCGTCGGTCTCGCCTTTCGGGAGGCATTGCCTGCAAATAGTGGAATGCTTTATATCTTCGAGTCGACCGGCCAGAACCATATCTGGACGAAGGAGTACCGGTTCCCGGTGGACATGATGTGGGTTGATGAAAGTCATCATATTGTTGGATTGAAGGAGAATGTTGCTCCTTGCCTGGAAGATGACTGCCCTAAGTATAGTTCCTCTCCCGAAGCGGTGCGCTATGTGATTCAAACGGAAGCGGGTTTCATCAAGCGGGAAGGAATTACGATAGGGTTGGAGTTGAAGTATACGCTTCGGATGTAACGCGCGAGGGCGATGGGGTGAACAGCATGAAGAGAGGAGTCGGTACCGCATGCGAGAGGGGTTTCAATCCGTCGGTCTAGTCGACGAGCTGCCGCCTGGAAAATCAAAAGTCGTCATGGTGAACAATCGGGAGATTGAGCTCATCAATCTCGGGGGAACGTATTTCGCGATTCATAATCTTTGTCCTCATGAAGGCGGTCCTTTGGGTGAAGGGCGCGTGAAGGGTTTTGTTGTAGCCTGTCCGTGGCACGATCTGGCATTCGACGTTCGGAACGGGCAAGGGACAGACGGCGGCGGCTATTGCGTGGGGAGTTATGATGTGCTGGTGGAAGGAGCGGAGATTTTTGTCGGGCCTCGGCGAAAACCATGAGTATGATATCCGGCCACGACTATAACGATGCAACACATTCGGATGGGGCCAAGGTCATTGAGGCAACCCTTGAGCACCCCATCCAGATTCATCTCTGGGAAGATAGGACACGAGGGGAACTCTGGGTTCCGACGTATGATCCCACAGGGCTTCAGTTGTTGGCCGACGACTATCTTCGCATCGCCGGGAATAATGCGGTGGATAATGGGCAGCGGACGTTCGAGTTTAAAGCGGTGAAGCCGGGAACCCATCGGGTGCTGTTTGAAAAACGCATGGGGTGGAAATTCACGGCCGAAGATCGGCGAGTTTTTGACGTGATAGCCTCGGGTCCCTCGCCTCGGAGCAGTGCATAATCATGCCGAATGTGGCCTTTATCAATGGAACGTTCGTGCCGATGGCCGAAGCGAAAGTCTCGATCGAAGATCGAGGCTTTCAGTTTGGCGACGGCGTCTACGAAGTGATCCGCACATATAAGGGACGCCCGTTCGAGCTCGAAGCCCATCTGGCTCGGCTGGATCGTAGCGCTACGGCGCTTGACCTGAAGCAGCCCTATTCCCACGATGACTGGACTCACCATATTCTGGAAGGGATCAGGCGGGCTGCTTATCCCGAAAGTAAAATCTATGTTCAGATCACCAGGGGGGTCGCTCCCCGTGATCACGCCTACTCGGATGATGCGACGCCCACGGTGGTCATGACGGTTCGTGAGTTCCACCCACTCGACCGGTCGGTACAGGCGGCCGGTGTGGAAGCCATAACGACCGAGGATATCCGGTGGGGGCGCTGCGACATCAAGAGCGTGAATCTGTTGGCCAACGTGCTGGCACGACAGCAAGTAAAGCAGGCCCAGGTCTTCGAGGCCATTTTAGTCAATGAAGGATTGGTCACTGAAGGGGCGGTCAGCAACGTGATGGTGGTCCAGGGGGGAACAGTGGTGACAGCCCCCCAAGGGTCGCGCATTCTATCCGGGATCACGCGGGCTGTGGTGTTGGATTTGGCCCGGAGCGAGGGCCTGCCGGTTCAGGAACGCTTTGTCTCTCAGGCGGACGTCTATGAGGCTGATGAAGTGTTTCTCACAGGGACCACGGTCGAGGTCTTGGCCGTCATTCGTATAGATGGGAAAGTCATTGGAGATGGACGCCCTGGCCCGATCGCTCAACGACTCGCCGCACGCTTTACGGGTCGGGTCGGATAGCCCTCTTGCTTTGACATAGGTAGCGTGCTATGGTCCCCGGCTGGAAGTGGGCTCAGGCCCACTTTTTTGTTTGATCGCTTGAATGGGCTATCCAAAGAACGGGGTGAGGGGCGTCGGTGAAGGAGTCCCGACCAGTCGTTGATCGCATCGGCGAGGTGGTGTCGCCCATCCTTTGGGCATTGGGCTTGGAATTGGTCGATATCGTGTCTGTGGGGCAAGGTGCGCGATCAGTCGTTCGTGTGTATATCGATAAGGCGGGCGGTGTCACGGTAGAAGATTGCGGGCGTGCACATCTCGCGATCAGTCCAGCCTTGGATGTGGCTGACCCCTTCCCCCATGCCTATACGCTGGAAGTCTCCTCGCCGGGTCTGGATCGGGCCTTCAAACGGATTCAGGATTATCGCCGGGCAGTGGGGAAGCAAGTGAGCGTGAAGCTCAGGCAGCCGATCGACGGACAGTGGCGTCTGGTCGGGCGGTTGACAGACGTGAGTGAACAGGGAGTTACGATTGAGGTGAGTGATCGGCGTGTTGAGCGGGATGTCGTCCTTGAGTTTGACTCGATTGCCGAAGCGCGTCGCGTCGTCACGTTTTAGTCTGTACGGAGTCGATCACCGCAGTATATAAGCATACCGCTGCATTGTGGAATGTGCCTGCAAGGCAGTCACCGGAGAGTGAGCTATGAATCGAGAGTTGATTTCAGTCATCGATGAACTCGGTCGTCAAAAGGGCATCGACAAGAGCCGCGTGATCGGGGCGATCGAAGCCGCCCTTCAAATGGCTGCCAAGAAACGTTTCGGGCAGGCTGAGAATATTCAAGTCGAGATCGACTCCAAGACCGGTGAGATCTCTGTCGTGTCGAAGAAAATTATCGTCGATGTGGTCATCAATCCAAAAACCGAAGTCTCTCTTCAGGAGGCTCGTCAGTTCGACGACGAAGCAGAGGTCGGCGATGAGATCGGGTCCGTCATCGAGATGAGCGATTTGGGTCGAATTGCCGCGCAAACTGCGAAGCAGGTCATCTTCCAGAAGGTCCGGGAGGCTGAATGGGAGGCGGTTCAAAAGGAATACTCCACGCGGCAAGGGGATCTGGTCAACGGCATCATTCTCGGGGTAGAGCGCCGGAATTACCTGGTGGATCTCGGCAAGACCGAGGCGGTACTGCCGATTCAGGAGCAGATTCCGCGGGAAACCTATCGCGGTGGCGATCGGGTGAAGGCCATGCTCTTGGAAGTGCGCAGAACTCCGAAGGATGTCCAGGTCATCTTGACGCGGAGCCATCCGCAATTTGTCGCGAAACTTTTCGAGTTGGAAGTGCCTGAGGTGCTTGAAAAGATCGTTGAGATCAAGTCCATTGTGCGGGAGCCCGGTGATCGGACCAAAATTGCTGTGACCTCTCGCGAGAAGGCGGTTGATCCGGTCGGGGCCTGCGTGGGGATCAAGGGCTCGCGGGTTCAAGCGGTGGTCCGCGAGCTGCGCGGAGAGAAAATCGATATCATTACCTGGACCTCCGACCCGCGCGTCTTCATCGCCGAGGCGTTGAATCCCGCAAGTATCGAGAAGGTCGGCGTCGATGAGGAAAAGAAGTCGGCGCTGGTTGTCGTCGCAGATTCCCAGTTGTCGTTAGCGATTGGAAAGAATGGACAAAATGTGCGGCTGGCCGCTCGTCTGACCGGCTGGAAGATCGACATCATCAGCGCGACGGAATACGAAAAGGAAAAGGCCGAACGGGATAATGAAATCAAGGCGGCGTTGGCGGAGGAAACCGAAGCGCTGCATCAGCAAGAAGAAGCCCGAGAGCAGGAATTAAAGGCTCGGGCAGAATCGGAGTCGGATGCTCAATAAACCGGATCAAGCGGAGCAGGTGTTATATCCTCATGCGCGTGTATGAATTGGCCAAGCAACTCGGGATGGAAAACCGTGATCTCATTCCGGAATTGAAGCGGATGGGCATCGCAGTCTCATCGCATAGCAGCGCGTTGGAAGATGACGTGGTGCAGAAGGCGGTGGAGAAGCTCGGCCCGAAACTCAAAGGTTCCACCACAACGACCGGCAAGGCGGCAGAGGCCGATGCAGGTTCTGCCGAGCGGGGTAAGGCCAGTATGGTTTCCGGTCATGCAACGGGAGCCAAGGCCGGGTCGGCCCAGACGATTCCGGCAGCGGACGCGTCTCCCAAGTCCGATAAGCGCCGTATTCTGATCAAGCGTAAGAGAGCCGATGACGTTCCGGCGGAAGAGGCCGTATTTCTGCCCGCAGTTGAATCGGCAAGCGTAAGCGGAGCGCTCATCGATACCCTTGTGAGCAGCCCTCCACCGGCGGCGTTTCTGCAAGCCGAGACTGCAGCCGTTGCGCCTGTTGATCGGACGGCGACGCCCGGTCAGCCCAATCTGACAATAGGAGCTGTGACCGCTCCGGTTCCCGCGACTCCCGTCAAGCCTTCCGTTGTGTCAAGTATCGATGTGATCACAGGAAAAAAGAAGACCCTTTCTCTTGAAGAGATGCAAGCCGAGGGTCTGAAAGAGAAGGGGAAGAAAGCTCGTAAGCCGGGCCGTACAAGGGAAGAAGAAGAGCTTCGGCTCCGTGAAGATGCGGCTCGCTGGCAGGATCTTCGTGCCATCCCGGCGCAGCAGCGCCGCGACGATCGCAGCAAGCATGTGCATCACAGCACACCGGGGGAAGTGACCAAGCCTCGGAGGAAGAGCTTCAAGCTGACGCCCGGCATGACGGTAAAGGAATTTGCCGAGCTGATCGGACAGCGCCCGGCCGACATCATGCGCAAGCTGATAGATATGGGCCAGATGCTCACGTTCAATCAGACCATGAATATCGATGCAGCGGTGATCATTGCGGAAGAGAACGGGATCAAGATCGATCTCTCGACGGAGAAGGTCGGAGAAGAGTTGTTGGAATCCGTCGTGCAGACGGAGGAAGATCTCCAGCTTGAGCCGCGACCGCCGGTGGTCACGATCATGGGCCATGTCGATCACGGCAAGACCTCGCTGCTCGATGCCATCAGGCAAACGAAGGTGGCGGAAGGCGAGGCCGGTGGGATTACGCAGCATATCGGCGCCTACACGGTCGCGGTCCGTGGGAAACAGGTGACGTTCCTGGACACGCCGGGCCACGAAGCCTTCACGGCTATGCGGGGCCGTGGCGCCAAGATTACCGATATCGTTATCCTGGTCGTGGCAGCAGACGATGGCGTGATGCCGCAAACGATCGAAGCGATCAATCACGCCAGAGCCGCGTCCGTTCCGATGATTGTGGCTATCAACAAGATCGACAAGCCCGGCGCCAATTCCGATCGTGTGAAGAACGCCTTGTCTGAACATGGACTCATCTCCGAGTCCTGGGGCGGTGACACGATTATGGTGGAGGTCTCGGCCAAAGAAAAGACCGGCCTGGACACCTTGCTGGAAATGATTCTCCTGCAATCCGAAGTGCTTGAACTGAAGGCTGATCCGCATCGGTTGGCGAAGGGCGTTGTAGTGGAAGCCAAGCTGGAGCGAGGGCGTGGTCCGGTGGCGACGGTGCTGGTTCAGAGCGGGACGCTCCGCGTCGGCGATGTGTTCGTCGTCGGGATTGTGAGTGGGAAAGTTCGCGCGCTGCTTACGCATACCGGCGCAAAGGTGCAAGAGGCCGGTCCGTCTATCCCGGTAGAAGTGGCTGGGCTCCCTGGTGTGCCGTCCGCCGGCGATGTATTTCAGGTTGTCAAGGATGAGCGGGTTGCGCGGGAGATTGCAGAAGATCGGGCGCATAAGCAGCGAACGGCTGATTTGTCCGGGTCCGCGAAGGTCACGCTCGACGATCTGTTTGCCAAAATTAAGGAAGGATCGGTCAAGGAGCTGGCGCTGGTCATCAAGTCTGACGTCCAAGGGTCGGCTGAAGCGCTGACCGCAGGTGTCGAAAAACTTGCGACCGCCGCAGTCAAGCTGCGCGTCATTCACAGCGGTGTCGGTGGGATCACCGAGTCAGACGTGTTGCTGGCCGCTGCATCGAACGCCATTGTTGTCGGGTTCAATGTCAGGCCGGAGCCGAAAGCTTCCGCCCTGGCTGAACAGCAAGGCGTCGACGTCCGCCTGTACACCATTATTTATGACGCGATGGCCGAAATTAAGGCCGCGATGGAAGGGCTGCTCGAACCGACGCTCAAGGAGCGGACGTTGGGGCGGGCCGAGGTACGACAGGTCTTTACGGTGTCCAAGGCCGGTGTCATTGCGGGGGCCTATGTGGTGGATGGCACGATCACCCGTGCGGCTGTCGGTGTTCGAGTGCTTCGCGACAACGTGGTGGTCTATGCAGGAAAGCTCGGATCGTTGCGCCGCTTCAAGGATGACGTCCGTGAAGTGCAGCAGGGCTATGAATGTGGAATCAGCGTCGAGAATTTTAACGATGTCAAAGCCGGAGACATCATCGAAGCCTATGCCATCGACAAGATTGCCGCAAAGCTCTGAGGCGTGAGTCTGCCCCGTGGGTATCATCGTCGGACTCTGTACGGTCGAGTTATTCATCCCCGAGAGTCAGTCGTTGAAGGATAAGCGGCGGGTGCTGTTGAGTCTTAAAGATCGATTGCGGGAGAGGTTCAATCTCTCCGTGGCCGAGGTCGATGGACAAGATTTGTGGCAGAAGGCCGTGTTGGGGCTTGCCTGCGTGGCCAACGAAGGGCGACATGTCAACCAGGTATGTGACCAGGCGCTGAACCTGATTCGGGGTGTCCCTACGGTGGAAATCGTCCAATCGCGAGTGGAATTGTTGTGACGGCGGCTTATCCAGCTGGAGTGTGCGGTGGCCAAAACCGGATATCATCGGGCCGATCGTGTCGCCGATCAAATCCGCATGGAAGTGGCCGATATCCTCATGCGGAAAATCAAAGACCCGCGCGTGCAGTCCGTGACCGTGACCGACGTCAAATTGACCAGCGATTTGCGGCTTGCACGTGTGTACGTGACGACTATGAGGACGAAAGAGGAAGAGCGGAACGTCTTCGCCGGGCTGGCTCAAGCCAGCGGGTATGTGCGTGGCGAACTGGGGCGTCGGCTCTCGCTCCGGTATCTGCCGGAGATTGTCTTTGCCGAGGATGTCAGCGGGCCGAGAGGCGATCGTGTATTGAAGTTATTGGACGACATCCATGTCAATACGGAGGCCGAGGGCGGGTCATCCGAAGAGCAGGCGAGTTCGTAGCAGCAGGGG
>JANOOS010000160.1:0-2022 GCA_031421455.1 Nitrospira sp. | reverse complement strand
TTCATGTTGTGAACGAGCTGCTAATTTATCCGTATAAATCATGGATTTACAGGGTCAACGAGACCTTCTGCTCCTGAGCGAGCTTGATCGAGATGGCGGGGCCACTCAGCGAACCCTTGCCACCAAACTCGGCGTGGCGCTCGGCCTGACCAATCTCTATCTCAAGCGTCTGGCCCGTAAGGGCTACATCAAGATCACGACCATCCCGCGCAGTCGAATGAGGTATCTCGTCACGCCGCAGGGCTTCACGGAAAAATCACGGCTGACCTACCTCTACATGCAGTACTCCCTCTCATACTACCGGGACATGCGTACTCGGTTAAACGAGATGATGGCGACGTTCGACGCCTCTCATGGCCAGCGGGTTGTGATCTACGGAACGACCGAGCTGGCTGAATTGGCCTATCTATCGCTTCGAGAAATGAATATCGACTGTGTGGGATTCATTGATGGGACTCCACGCGAGTCATTTCTTTCTTGTCCCGTGTCTTCACCTGACAGGATTGGTCAATGGCAATTCGATCGGGTATTGATCACCGATCTCGAGCATGCGGCAGCCTGTGAAGAACAGTTAGTGCAGTCGGGAGTGCCAAGGGAAAAGGTTCTGAGACTCGGCCCGTCCTAAGCATTGACTGGTTTGTTTGGTTGAAGAGGTTTGTTTGGTTTATTTCGTTCTGTAGATCGGACTTAACCAGACAAACCAAATAAACAAAATGAACCAAATAAACGAGATCGACGAAACAAATCAGACAAGCCGTCGCGCCTGAGTCAATGTTGTGTGGATGGGCGAAGTGGTCCTGTAAGTGAAAGGGCGGAGCTGCGTCCGGGGATGGTTCATTTGGTTGAGGAGGTTTGTTTAGTTTGTCTGGTTAGAAGAACTGGTGCAATCGATCGACTAATCCAAATCCAACCAAATCCAACCAAATAAACCAAACAAACCAATTTGGTTATGAAGTTAACTCGTTTTGAAGATCTGGACTGCTGGAAGGAAGCTCGACAGCTGACGCGGCAAGTTTACGAAGCCATCGAGCAGAACTCTGCATGGAAAAGAGACGTGCGTCTCTGCAGTCAGATTCAGAGCGCTGCGGGTTCGGTGATGGCCAATATTGCTGAAGGGTTTGTGCGTCGTTCGAGCAAAGAGTTCGTGCAGTTTCTGTTCATTGCCATGTCGTCATCTGCCGAAGTTCGAAGCCATCTGTATATCGCGGTGGACCAAGGATATGTGTCCAAGGATTCATTTGAGTCGATTTACGCGCAGGCCGACAAAGTGGGGCGAATCATCTCTGGCCTTATCAAATACCTGCGCACCAAACAAACCAAATCAACAAAATGAACCAAACAAACCAGATGAACCAGACAGACGGTACCAGCGGGGCGTGCCCATGAACGAGTTCATGGCGTCCCCCCGGTGGTACGCCCTTCGGACGCGGTCACGGCATGAAAAGATTGTGCGTGACCAGCTGGCGAATCAGGGTCTTGAACCGTTATTGCCGACGGTCAAGCGACTGAGTCAGTGGAAGGATCGGAAGAAAGAAATCGAGGTCCCGCTTTTTTCAGGCTATTGCTTCGTCCGATTTGCCTTGGAGAAAAAGTTGCCGGTGCTGAAGACAATCGGTGTGGTCGATATCGTTGGGGCCGGCCATTGCCCGGAGCCGATTGCGGATGAGGAGATCGGGGCAATCAAGACTCTGATGATGAGCGTGCTGCCCTATGATTCCCATCCGTATCTGCACGAAGGGATGGCGGTCGAGGTGATTCGCGGGCCGCTCAAAGGCGTGCGCGGGATTCTCTTGCGCAAAGAAAAGCGCCACCGCCTGGTGTTGGGCGTTCGTCTCATTCAGCAAGCCGCAGCGGTGGAGATCGATGTGAACGATGTGGCGTCGGTGTGACGAGAACAAGGTTCGGTGTCGCAATCTCCGCCTGTCACTCACGTCGCAGAGCCTTGAACTCCGGACGTTCTGGACCTCAACCTCGAACCGGTTCCGCGAAGGCCCTCATCCCCACGCTGACTGACCTGAAGCA
>JANOOS010000159.1:0-2334 GCA_031421455.1 Nitrospira sp. | reverse complement strand
TCGCAGTTGTCGGGCTCGCCTTGTCCTTGTCGTTCCTTGCCGTCCCAGCGATGGCCGAGGAAAAGGATGGCGTCGTAATGAAGGAAGGTAAGATGCAGCGTATGCAGGACGGCAAGGAGATCGGCCGGATGGATCGTGAGATGACCATGATGAACGGTGCCCGGGTCATGATGAACGGCAAGATGGTGATGAAGGACGGGAAAGAGATGCAGCTACAAGAAGGCCAAATGGTCATGCTGAACGGGAAGATGGCGGAAGCTGCGAAGAAGTAATTTCTCAGTCGTCGCGTAGTCTAACGACTCCTGGCGGTTAGCGGAGCCCAGCGTGGCTCCGCTCCGCCAGTTCACCGGGTACTCCTTAGATGTCCTCCCTATTCGACTCAGCGACCCCGCCAATCGCCAGGTAACGAGAGTCCAGGATTTGGGACCCGGTCGGTTCTCCGCTTTTCAATTCGCTTCTCTTCTTTTCATTTCTCCCCAAGGCCTGTAGGGCAGTCACATTTTTCCGATAAGGGCAACATCTTCGGCGCGCGGCCCGGCGGGCTGAGCGTGATCGCTTCAGACGGCACATTCCTGGGGACAATCGAGACCAGGCAACCAGCCTCCAACGTCGCATGAGGAGAGGACGGGCAGACCCTGTTCATCGCGGGTGGCTCATCGGTCTATCGTCTTCGCTTGACTACATCAGGGGCTCGATACTAGCCTGCTGTAAGACTTTCCACAGCCAGCTGACTCTAGTTGTGAATGGTTTCTACCGAAGGAGTCCTATGGCCTCTCATCGTCAAACCGCTTCCGATTCCCAGTCACCGATCCTGGCAGAACAGCAGCGTCTTGATGAGGACGCGAAGCGTCAGCGCCATTGGAAACGGTGGGGGCCCTATTTGAGCGAACGGGCTTGGGGAACTGTGCGCGAGGACTACAGTCCTCACGGCACGGCCTGGGAAGCGTTTCCCCATGATCATGCGAGGTCTCGTGCCTATCGCTGGAATGAGGACGGTCTTGGTGGTATCTGCGATCGTCATCAATTGATCTGCTTTGCTATTGCCTTGTGGAACGGGCGCGACCCGATATTGAAGGAACGAGTCTTTGGGCTTACCGGTAACGAAGGTAATCACGGCGAAGATGCGAAGGAGTGCTACTTCTATCTCGATTCGACACCGACCCATTCCTACATGAAATACCTCTACAAGTACCCGCAAACATCGTTCCCCTATACCCAGTTGGTCGAGGAGAATCGCCGTCGAGGGCGCCAAGATCCAGAGTTTGAATTGACCGACAGCGGTGTCTTCGACGAAAACCGCTATTTCGACGTCTTTGTGGAGTATGCCAAGGCTACGCCGGAAGATCTCTGCATTCGTATCCAGGTGGTAAATCGTGGCCCCGAGCAGGCCGAACTCACGCTGCTGCCGACGATCTGGTATCGCAATACCTGGTCCTGGGGATCGGACATCCGGCGCCCCCGTTTCAAACAAGGAGAACCGACGGACCAGATGAGCGTCATCGAGACGCAACATGAGTACTACGGGCTACGCCGCCTTCTCTGCGAAGGCCAGCCCACATTGCTCTTTACTGAAAATGAAACTAACAGTCGCCGCCTCTATGGCGACGAAGAAGGCGCCCGGTACGTGAAGGACAGCTTTCACGATTATGTCGTGCAAGGTGAGAAGGACGCGGTCAATCCGGATCACCTGGGCACCAAAGCTGCAGCCCAGTATGTGTTGACGCTTGCGCCAGGGGCGACGAAGACGATCAAGCTGCGATTCACCAACGACGAGCAGAGCCCGGGTCTCGAAACACAGGACTTCGACAACGTTTTTACCGCACGCCTCAAGGAGGCGAATGAGTTCTATGACGGCCTTGCACCGAGCAATCTGTCGGAGGACGCTCGCCGCGTCCAACGGCAAGCCTTTGCGGGAATGCTTTGGAGCAAACAGTTCTATCACTACGAAGTGAATCGTTGGCTCAAAGGCGATCCGAGCATGCCGGAACCACCGCGTGAACGGTTGCATGGCCGCAACGCCGATTGGACCCATCTCTATAACGCCGATGTCATTTCGATGCCGGATAAATGGGAGTATCCCTGGTACGCCGCCTGGGATCTCGCGTTCCACTGCATCCCGCTTGCGCTCGTCGACCCCACGTTTGCCAAGGAACAGCTCGTCCTGATGTTGCGTGAATGGTACATGCATCCGAATGGACAGATTCCGGCCTACGAATGGGCCTTCGGCGACGTGAATCCGCCGGTTCATGCCTGGGCCGCCTGGCGCATCTACAAGATCGATAAAAAGCGAAAAGGCGTCGGCGATCGGGTGTTCTTAGAACGTGTCTTCCATAA
>JANOOS010000158.1:0-3934 GCA_031421455.1 Nitrospira sp. | reverse complement strand
TGTCGGTGTACGGCGGGACGCCGATCGAGCGTCATTACCGTGCGTTGCAACGACCGCCGATGGTGGTGGTCGGTACGCCGGGGCGGTTGCTCGACTTGGCCGGTTCCGGCCACTTGAAGTTGGGTGGCGTGACGTTTCTTGTGATGGACGAGGCCGATCAGATGTTGGATCGCGGGTTCCTGAGAGACATCCAACGGATCATTCGTCTTCTCCCGGTTGAGCGCCAGACGCTGTTGTTCTCCGCGACATTTTCAGGGGAGATTCAAACGCTCGCGCAGACCATGCAGCGCAATCCTGCTCGCATCTCTGTCGATCCGGGGATCAGCACGCCGACCACGATCGTGCATGCCTACTATGTCGTGCCGGGAGATCAGGCTCGTACGCAGCTTGTGCATACGTTGCTTCAGGGTGTGACGGGCGGAGGGCGGTCGATGGTATTTTGCGATCAAAAGTACAAGGTGCGACGGTTGGCGGCCCATTTGGGTGGAGAACCGGCTTCGGTCGGTGCGTTGACCGGCAATCACAGCCAAGCGCAGCGTGAACGAACACTCGGCGCCTTTCGGGCCGGCCGACTCCGTTCGCTCGTGGCGACCGATGTGGCAGCCAGAGGGCTCGATATTCAGGATGTGACTCAAGTGATCCACTATGAGTTGCCGACCAATCCAAACTCCTACGTGCATCGGACGGGACGAACGGGCCGGGCAGAGAAGGAAGGGGCAACATACTTGATTCTGTCTCAGTCAGAAGAGCGAGAGTATCTGCGAATGGTGAGACAATTACGGATCGAGACGAAAAAACTCGCGCTTCCAGTATTTGCTGCCCTCCCTGCGCCGGCCCCTATGCCAGTCAGCGAAGAACAGTCGCACCGTCAACGGCCCCGCCGAAGCGGTGAACCATCCGGACATCGCTTCCGCGAAGGTGAGAACCGGGGGCCAGTCCATAGGCCTGGAGCCTCGGTCGGTGGGTCTAGGCACTCACGATATTGATCCGCGGATTCATGCGAGACTCGCGAGAAAAGCGGGACGTGTGAGACGGCTGACGGTTCGAGGTTCGAAGTTCGAGGTTTTAGGAACTTCGAACCCAGAACCTCGAACTTTGTGCCGCTCCGGTTGCACGCCGTGCTGTTTCCGATGGTAAGATAACTTCCCATGCCGCCGTTTCAACTCGAAGCCCCATTCAAGCCCTGCGGAGATCAAGTCCAGGCCATCGATAAGTTGGTGGCTGGGATTGCGTCCGGACGGAAGCACCAAGCGCTGCTCGGTGTGACTGGATCCGGCAAGACCTTTACCATGGCCAATGTGGTCGCGCAGGTGCAGAAGCCCACGTTGGTGCTGGTCCATAACAAAACGCTGGCCGGTCAGCTCTATCAAGAGTTCAAACAGTTTTTCCCCCACAATGCGGTAGAGTATTTCGTCAGCTACTACGACTACTACCAGCCGGAAGCCTATATTCCCCAAAGCAACACGTACATTGCCAAGGACGCGTCGGTCAACGATGCGATCGATCAGATGCGGCATGCGGCAACATCCGCGTTGCTCCAACGGAACGACGTGCTGATCGTCTCGTCGGTCTCCTGTATTTACGGCCTGGGGTCGCCTGATGTGTATCACGAGATGGTGATATTCCTCGAAGAAGGGATGGAGATCAGGCGGGAGAAGATCCTGGCGAAGCTGGTTGAAATTCAATATGCCCGCAATGACATGGATTTCCATCGAGGCACCTTTCGCGCCCGCGGCGACGTCATCGAGATCTTTCCTGCTTCGAATGACGCGGTATCCGTGCGGATCGAGTTGTTCGGCGATATCGTCGACGCGATTCACGAAATCGATCCGCTTACGGGGAAGTCGCTCAGGAAGCTTCCCAAAGTCGCGGTCTACCCGAATACGCATTATCTCATTGCCCCGGATCGGTATGAGAAGGCGATTACAGGCATTGAGGAAGAATTGGACGAGCGTGTCGCCTATTTCAAGAAACAGAATCAGCTCGTGGAAGCCCAGCGGATCGCGCAGCGCACCAAGTTCGATCTTGAAATGATTCGGGCGATGGGATACTGCCATGGCATCGAGAATTACTCGCGGCATCTCAGTGGCCGCGCGCCCGGTGAGCAGCCTCCGACACTCATCGACTATTTCCCCAAAGACTTTCTGCTGATCGTCGACGAATCCCATGCGACGATTCCCCAAGTAGGCGGGATGTACGAGGGCGACTATTCGCGGAAGCGCACATTGGTTGAGTACGGATTCCGGTTGCCCTCGGCGATCGATAACCGGCCGCTCAAATTCGCCGAGTTCGAGCGTTGTCTCAAGCAGGCGGTGTATGTCTCTGCAACGCCAGGCTCCTATGAGTTGGGGCATGCGGCTGGAGAAATTGTCGAACAGATCCTTCGCCCGACCGGTCTGATGGATCCGGTTATCGAGGTGCGACCGGCCAAAGGGCAGGTGGATCACCTTCTCGGCGAAGTGCGGACTGAAACGGCGCAGGGCGGACGTGTGCTGATCACCACCTTGACCAAGCGTATGGCAGAGGATTTGAGCGAGTATTACCACGATCTTGGTATCAAAGTGCGGTATCTGCACTCTGACATCAAGACATTGGAGCGGGCTGAAATCATCCAGGATCTACGGCGCGGGGTGTTCGATGTGCTGGTGGGGATCAATCTTCTGCGTGAAGGGTTGGATCTCCCCGAGGTCACCTTGGTGGCGATTCTCGATGCGGATAAGGAAGGCTATCTTCGGTCCTATCGGTCGTTGATCCAGACGGCTGGGCGGGCAGCGAGGAATGTGCGGGGCCACGTGATTTTGTACGGTGATGCCATTACCGATTCTATGCGCATGGCGCTCGCCGAGACCGAGCGCCGGCGTACGATTCAGGCTGCCTATAACACCGAGCACGGCATTGTGCCCACGAGCATCAAGAAGGACGTCCTGTCGCTCGAATATGCCACGGCGGAAGTGAACGATATGCAACTGGATTTGGCTGCGGAGTCGCCGGCGATCTATGGAGCAGAGGAATCGACCGAACAGATCATCAAACGGCTGGAAACAGAAATGAAAGCCGCCGCCAAGGAGTTGGAATTTGAACGGGCCGCAGCCCTCCGAAACCGGATTCGAGCATTGAAGCTGAAAGAGTTAGAATTGAACCCGGAAATCTAGCAGGTTGCAGGATGCTCAAAAAGGCCTCCAACTAGGCCGCAGGTGAATCAAAACCGGAGGCGTACCCTCTGGGGTACGTTGAGGATTTTGATGAACCGAGAACGACGTTGGAGGGCTTTTTCAGCATCCTGCCAGAGGGCTGCTACACGTTTTTGTATAGATAGATGCCTAAGAACATCCCGATGAGACTGAGGAGGTTGATCTTGGTGAGGAAGCCAATAGTGAACTTAATGAGGACCAGATCGATGGTCAGTGGCTCGGTGATACCGAGGACATAGCTGGTGGAGAAGATCGATTGAATTGTGCCATGCGGGGCCATGACCCGGAGAATTTCTCCCAGTACTCCACCCAATAGCCCACCGATGAGTATGAAAACGATTAGAATCAGAGGTGATTTTTTCACGGCATCCGCCTTATAGCTCTCTGCGTAGTCTTACGGAGGTATCGCCGGACCTTAGCGAAAGGTCTTCGACATGTCAATAAAATGTACGCTTTGTTGGCCCGCATTACTTCATAAGCGCCGCAGTTTTGTGGCGAACCGTGATCCATTATCTTGGAGTACGTTCTCTTGACTTCAACCTACCTCGTCCTTTAGACTCCCCGATGCTCTTTTGCTAGAGTTTTCTAGGCGATCGGAGATATGGGATTAAGGCTTCGATTGCCTTTTTCTTTGTGGCGCTATGCTGGACGCTCTCAGCGAAAAATTCGAAAATATTTTCAAGAAGCTTCGCGGTTCTGGAGTGCTCACTGAACAGAACATCGCGGAAGCGTTGAAAGAAGTT
>JANOOS010000157.1:0-6740 GCA_031421455.1 Nitrospira sp. | reverse complement strand
GCCCGTTGTGCGGTTCGTGAACAAGGATACTTCGCAGACGCATCTCCGCATCGGTCATCTGTCGATCAAAGAGCAGGATCCGGACTATGTGGCGTTGGCGATCGCGAACGACATTCTGGGGGGCAGTTCCTTTCGCAGCCGTCTCTTCAACGATGTGCGAACCAAGCGGGGGTTGGCCTATTCGGTCGGCAGCCGCTTGAACTCCGGGGTACACGATCAAGGCATCTGGCTGATGCGCGCAGAGACGAAGTTGCCGTCGACGCAAGAGGTCACCGCCAGGTTTGTCGCGAACATGGAACGGATGCGGACAGAGTTGGTGACGGACAGCGAGCTGGCGGAAGCGAAAGAGGCCTATGTGAATTCGTTTGTGTTTTCCTTCGCCAGTTCAACCGCGATCGTGGGGCGGTTGATGGAATTGGAATACGATGGGCTTCCCAAGGATTTTCTCCAGCAGTTGCGTGCCCGCGTGGTCGCGCTGACGAAAGAGGAAATCTTGGCGGCGGCAAAGAAACATTTCAACCCAGAGCGGCTGACCATCGTCGCGGTCGGATCCGGCGAAGCCTTGCCGAAGTTGCTGTCGGGATTCGGAGAAGTGAAGGAAATAAAGTTAGCTCCGGAGAGCTGAGAGAGGAGTGGACGGGTAGTCCGCTGATCTCCTGTGCTCGCGCAACGCGCCCGGGTTCGTCTGTCTGGTTGGCTGGTCTTTCTGGTCTGTCTGGTTCTTCTTGATGAATTTCCGGTCCGACCAACCAGACAAACCAGATAGACGAGATAGACCAGATGAACCAGCCTTGGTTGGACGCGCGCAGTGGGGGATCAACAGGGCCATCCGGCCTCAAGAATGAAAATCTTCGGAGCTTTGGTGGGGAGGAGAGTCGAGTAGATGATCTGGTCGAGGTTGGTGCTCTCGCAGCCTGCACTTTAGAAGGTACGCGCTGGACGCGCGCTGATGGTGAGGTGGTTATGAATACGACGGGTCTATAAAAGGAGGCCGCCATGGTGACTTATCTGATGCTGCTTAATTGGACGGATCAGGGAATTAAGAATGTGAAGGATTCACCGAAGCGGTTGGATGGGGTGAAGAAGCTCGCGAAGAATATGGGCGGCGAGGTAAAGGCGTTCTACATGACGCTAGGGGCGTATGATCTTGTTCTCATCGTTGATATGCCGAACAACGACAAGTTGGCGAGCTTCGGTCTCAAGTTGGGATCGCTCGGCAATGTGCGGTCTACGACTCTCAGAGCATACGCAGAGGATGACTATCGTCGCATCATTAGCGGCCTGAGTTAAGATGGCACAAACGTGGAACAGAATCGACAGTTGTCATCGTTCAGCTATCAGCTTTCAGCAAAGATCGAACTCTGAACTCAGCGCTGCCTGCTGATAGCCAAAGGCTTTTCACATGCCCCTCGAAGACGATTTCTGCGACATCATCAAGAAGGCGCGAACTGGCCAGGGACTTTCGGTTGGCGATGTGGCGCAGATGGCCGGATTGCCTAACGGGAACATCACTGCGCTAGAGCGTGGCGCTTGCCCACCTGATCGCTCTGAGGTTCAGGCTTTGGCGAAGGCGTTAGGACTTCGTCCTGGTCCGTTGGAACAGATCGCGATTGAGAAATGGGAACCGGACGCGCAACCGCTGTCGGCTTGGGTGGAGCGGATACAGGGATCGATCAATGGTTATGGGGTCCAGGGCTATGTGGTCCATGATGGTGGGGAGGCGCTGCTCATCGACACGGCGTACAATGCGCCGGCGATGATCGAGTTCTTGTCCAAGCACAGCCTGCGCCTGATGGGGATATGTCTGACGCACGGCCATGCAGACCATGCAGACGGAATCGATCAGATTCTGAACTATTGTCAGGCGCCAGTGTATCTCGGAGCAGCGGACGTCGATCTCCTCAGCTGGCGACCTTCTGCGGCACAGATGAAGGCGCCGGAACAGGGTCAGACGATTGCGGTCGGGCGCTTGCGCGTACAGTGTCTGACGACGCCGGGCCATACTCCTGGTGGGATTTGCTATCGAGTGGATGCCGGGTCAGAGCGCCTCTGTTTCGTCGGCGATACGTTGTTTGCGGGATCCATTGGCCGCTCGAATCCCAGTACCCTATATCAGACCCATCTGGGATCGGTCCGGACCAGAGTACTCGAGTTGTCGCCTGAGTATCGGTTGTTGCCGGGCCACGGACCGGCCACGACGGTTCGCGAAGAACTCGATCATAACCCCTTCGCCGCAGATCATCAGAAGACTCTATGAATCTGGACCAGCGGAACGATGAGCAACCGATCCGCAGCGGAGACCTGCCGGTTGTGGCGGAGCCGTCCGAGGATCTGGGTCATCTCTCCCCGGACGACGAATTCGAGGAGACCTCCTTCTCGAAATGGATCCTGCCGATCAGCCTCTTTATCGCGACGATCTTTACCACCCTATGGGCTGGAGCCTATCAGGCTTATAGCGGACCGATTCG
This sequence comes from Nitrospira sp., assembly GCA_031421455.1. GTDB lineage: Bacteria > Nitrospirota > Nitrospiria > Nitrospirales > Nitrospiraceae > Palsa-1315. The sequence continues at coordinate 4,272 of JANOOS010000157.1, read as the reverse complement.
TGGACCGGTGAATCTCCTGCTTGAACAGCCTGAGGTGCTCTGGCGCGGGATTCCCTTCGCCGCCACGCTCTTGATCATTCTGGTGACCCATGAATTCGGGCACTATGCGCTCTCCCGTATTCACAGGGTACCGGCGTCGTTGCCGTTGTTCATTCCAGGCCCTCCGTACTTCATCGGCACATTCGGGGCGATTATCCGCCTGCGGGGACCGATTGTGAATCGGCGCGCGCTGTTTGACATCGGCGTGGCTGGCCCGCTTGCTGGCTTCATCGCTGCGGTGGTGGCTCTGGTCATCGGTCTCAATCTATCGACGGTCGTGGATCGGGCGGCGACCCGTGGATTGCAGTTGGGTGAACCGTTGCTCTTGCAGTTCATCGCGTGGCTGGTCGTCGGATCCATCCCTCCTCAGGCTGATATCGTTTTGCACCCCATCGGGTTTGCTGCCTGGTTCGGCCTGTTTGTGACGTCGTTGAATCTCATTCCCATCGGTCAACTCGATGGAGGGCATGTGGCCTATGCCCTGTGGGGCAAACATCAACGTACGATGGCCTTTGTCATGGTCCCGATCCTCATCGTGCTGGGATATGTGGGCTGGCCAGGTTGGTGGCTCTGGGCCTTCATGGCAGGACTCTGGGGGTTCGGGCATCCGCCGGTGCGCGATATTCATGTCCCGTTGGGCCGAAAGCGGGTCATTGTCGGATGGATTGCGTTTGCTGTGTTTGTGCTGACCTTTGCGCCTGTTCCTTTCTCCTTCCCCTAGCAGGGGGAGGGATGGCCCGGTGAGTCCCCTGTGCTCGCGCAACGCGCGGTCTCAGAAGACCCTCGTTGGACGCGCGCAGTGGGGGACTCTCCGAGCCATCCCGTGAAAGTGTACACGAGCAAGCTTGGAGGGACCATCCTGGGGCACTCGCTGTGGCCTTGCTGGACGGGCTGTTTGAGCATCCTGCACACGAACCACATACAGTGTGTCTGTGGTTTGGACTATCTAGAGGTGAAGGGAATCAAGCTGATGACGCATTCACACGGATATGCGAGAGGTTTTCAAGCGCCAGTATCAGCGCGTGGGTTCCGCTCCGGCCGTGTCCGAGCGTTTGGACGGTCTGGTAGAGCTGGTGCACCAACGTGAGACCTGGTAGTACGAGTCCCATGCGGTTCGCCTCCTCCAGCGCGAGGCCCATGTCCTTGATGAAGTGCTCGACAAAAAATCCTGGGTCGAAGTTGCGCTGGAGAATTCTCGGCGCCAGATTGTCCAGGGTCCAACAGGCGGCTGCGCCGCCGCGGATCGATTCGAGCATGCGGTTCAGATCGAGGCCGGCCTTGTAGCCATAGAGCAAACTCTCGCAGACACCCACCATCGTGCCGGCGATCACAATCTGATTGCAGAGTTTCGCCTGTTGCCCAGTTCCCGGCCCTCCCTGATGCACGATCTTTTTTCCCAATAGCTCGAACAGCGGCATCACGGCTTGCACCGATGTCGCGTCGCCACCGATCATGATCGAGAGAGCGGCATTCTTGGCGCCGACGTCGCCGCCAGAGACAGGCGCATCGATGGCCGCTAGACCTTTTGCTGAGGACGCCACTGCGATTTCACGGCTCAATGCAGGTTGCGTCGTGGTCATGTCGATGAGGATCATCCCAGCTCGCGCGCCGGCCAGGATCCCAGTCTCGTCGAAATAGACGGTGCGTACATCCTGAGGAAAGCCGACCATCGTGAAGAGGACATCGGACTCAGCAGCCACAACGCGTGGATTCTCGGCCCATTGCGCGCCGCGATCGAGCAATGGTTGCGCCTTCGACTTCGTGCGGCTATGGAGGGTCACGCGATAGCCGGCCGTGAGCAAATGGCCACACATGGATGAGCCCATCACGCCGGTGCCGATCCAGCCAATCCTTGTTCCCATCGGTACGACAGGTTGAACGATCATCGCTTGCGAGCTCGTCTATTCGGTGAGCGGGGTGATTCGATCTGCCACTGCCTGAATGACGCCTTCTTTATCTCTCGCCACCTTCACCCCCTGAAAACTCAAATAGTAGCCCCCGTGACTCGGCGACTGGATTGTGGCAGTGAGTTCAATCCGTTGCCCGTCTTCGATATCGGGGTCTTTGACGGTCGGGATTCCGCAGAGCCCGTATACGGCGACGTTGATCGAGGATGTTTCGTCTTCCAGGTAGAACAAATAGGCGCCGTAGCACATCGTGCCGGCCTGGAGCTTATAGGGATCGAGAGGCGTCACATTGCGAACAGTGCCTCGTAATATGACCTGTTTCAAATGAAACGACCTTGGCTCATCGACAATCTCACGAATGGTGATGGGGTCCGCGGCTGAAGCACAGGGAACGCCGACCACAGACCACCCAAGCCAGAGGACGGCGAGGAGGCTCACCAATGTTCGTGCACGAGATGCGCTACGGTGTATCACGGCCCTATTTTACAGAAGGTCGATGCAGAAGTCCCTTCCGCCTCCTCGACGAACTCGTTATAATCCACCGACATTTTCTGGAGAATCACCCATGATCGATCGTGTGCATCTTGAACGCTACATTACAGATACCCGCCCACGGTTTGAAGATTTGCTGGGTCAGATGGTGGAGATCCCTTCCATCAGCATGGACCCGGCCAAGGCTCCTGATATCCGGCGCATGGCAGAGTTTGCGCGGCAGGTTCTGACGGACCTAGGAGCCGAGGCCCAGATTGTGGAGACCGGCGGTTATCCGATCGTATCAGGCGGCTGGACGACCGGAGCCCAATATCCAACCGTCACCATTTACAATCATATGGATGTGCAGCCAGCGCAGGAGCCGGAATGGAAGCAGGCGCCCTTTGCCTTCAAAAACGAGAACGGCCTGTATCACGGCCGTGGTGCGACGGATGACAAGGGGCCGGCGCTCTCGGCCCTGTTCGGCGCGCGGTATGCCATCGAACAAGGAATGCCGATCAACGTTCGATTTCTCTGGGAGCTGGAAGAGGAAATCGGCAGTCCGAACTTTGCAGCTGGCTTGAAGAACCGAGCGGCTATCCCACGACCGGACTCAGTCGTCGTGTCGGATACCATCTGGCTCGCGAAAGGAAAGCCTGCCATGCCCTATGGTCTGCGCGGTCTGCTGGGCGCGCGCCTCACGCTGCGCACGGGAACGAAAGACGCCCACTCCGGCGTGACAGGAGGCGCTGCGCGGAATCCGCTCGCAGAGCTGATGGAAGTGGCGCAAGCCTGCGTCGATGCCAAGAGCGGCAAGGTGAAGATTCCCGGGTTCTACAAAGATGTCATCGAACCGACAAAGGCGGAGATCAAGAGTTTCCTCGCGTCAGGTTTCCAGGTCAAGAGTTTCAAGCAGGCCTATGGATTTCAGTCGCTACGCACGAACGATCCCGCCGAAATCATGCGCCGGATTTGGGCTGCGCCGACGTTTGAGGTGCATGGTTTAACCGGCGGTTATCACGGCCCAGGGGTGAAGACGGTCGTGCCGGGCCATGGCGAACTGAAAGTGAGTATGCGGTTGGTGCCGAATCAAACTCCAGAAAAGGCCTTTGCGTTACTCAAGCGCCATGTGGCGAAGATCAACCTGAATGTAAAAGTGGAGCGGGAAGGGATGCTTCAGCCCTTCAAAGGACTATTCGAGGGACCCTATGTCGAAGCGGTGAAACGGGCGGCGAAGGCGGGGTTTGGGAAAGAACCGGCGTTCATCCGCGAAGGCGGATCAATTGGCGCGGTGGTCACGATGCAGAAAGCCTGGAAGGTGCCGATCCTGTTTCTGGGGCTGAGCCTCCCTGAGCATGGCTACCATGCGCCGAACGAATATTTCGACTGGGGCCAAGCCTCCGGCGGGATGAAAGCGTTTGCGCATTACTTTGACGAGCTGGCGAAGATGGGAAAGGGATAGGGTAGCCTGGTCGTCCTCCTGCTCGCGGAACGCGCACGATAGGAATGTGCTCGTTCGACGCGCGCAATCGAGGATCGACCAGGCTACCCTTGAAAATGAAATAGTGGAGGGGAACTCGCGCAGGGGAGGGGGAGCGGCCAGGTGCCCTTCTTGCTCGCAGAACGCGCACGAAAAAAAGATGGGAAGAGCACCCACATTGGTCCTGTGCTCCCGGAACGCGCGCCCTGAGAAGGAGCGTGAGAGGGCAGACTAGATGGTCTCCTGTGCTCGTGCAACGCGCGGTCTCCGAAGACCCTCGTTGGACACGCGCAATGGGAGACCATCCTAGCCCGCCCTCAAGGAAAATGATGAAAGAGTGTGGCCTCGATGCGCGCAGTGAAGGCCAGCTCGGCC
>JANOOS010000156.1:0-1663 GCA_031421455.1 Nitrospira sp. | reverse complement strand
CCCCTCGGTGAAACTGAATACGACCTACTCCTTCGGATTGGACGACCAGGAGTGGGTGGTGGCGTTTGAGAGCGATAAGCCGGAAGACTTCCTGAATCTGGTGATGGCGCTTCGCGAAACCGAGGGCTCCCGCTATACGCTGCGCGATACGCCGATTTTCACCTGCATTCGCAAGAGCCTCAAGGAAACGCTCGACACGCTCGGCGGATGAACTGGTTTGTTTGGTCTATCTGGTTGGTCTGGTTTAACCAAACACACGAGACAGACCGAACAGACCAAATAGACCAGACAAACAAAATAAACCAGAGTCCTCTGAGTTTCTGCCCCGAATCTCCCCAATGATCCTCATCAAACTGTCCAAAAGTTTAGACGGTCAATCGTGTTGAAATATCAGCATCTTCTTTCTTGTCACGTGCGGCACTGTCTAACCGCGTGGAATTTTTCCTCGTTGTATCGTGGCCGGCGCAATCTGCGTTCTTTCGCTAAGCCACCGATCTCACAGGCGAAGTGCTCTGTTTCTCAGCCTGCGGATTTTTCGGCATGTCCATTGCTGTAGAGCCCTGCTGCTGGTGAAGGTCGGGTAATTAGGACCGGCCTCCGAATGACCCGTCCTCCGCAAGGAGGAAACCTTCACCGGCTCTTAATTGTTTTTCGAACCAAGCACATTCGCCAGAAGCGATGGAGGCCGACTAAGTCACAGAGAGACAGGATCAATCTCAGCCCGCTGTCCTGAAGAGGGATGGCGGTGGAAGAAGGAGGCCGAGGTATGAAACAGGTATCGAGTTCGCGTAGCTGCCGCGCTTATCGCATGGCAGCAGGTCTACCGGCAGCGCTGTTCGTCAGCAGTCTGCTGACAGCCCCGATGGGGCTGGCCGCAGATCGGCACGTTCACGGTGGCGATGTAGGGGAGGCATCGGCGGAGAAGGTCATTTATCGCGAAGGCGGAGCGATGCTTCACGACCGCATGATGGAGGAGATCAAACGCCAACAGGAAGCCATCGGGATGAAAGGCGGGTATAACGCCAGCGCGAACAGCCACATGCTGCAGCAGGGCGTTCTGCTGGTAGCGGAGGATCCGACCAAAGTCTCCGTCAGCAGCGGGCCACGTTGCCCAGCGAGCGCTCCGGTGAAGGACTATCACGTCTCGGCGATCAACGTTGAAATCACGCTGAGCCGGTTTCTCGATTATTTCCCCGGTTACATGTATGTGTTGAAGGAGAACGTCGAGAAGGTCCGCGGCGAAGAAGCAGCGAACAGGGAAGCGCGGGAAAAGGAGAACGATCCCGGCGCCGTCTCGAACGGGTTGCAGGGCGATGCCATCCAGCCCCTCGTGATCCGGGCCAACCAGGGCGATTGTCTCAAGCTCACCCTCCACAACGAGATCACGGAGGAGCCGACGAGCCTGGTGATCAACGGTTCATCCATGGTGGTGGCGGCGACCGGCAAGCCGGCGACGCCTTCGAGTCCAGAAGGCACGGTTGCACCGGGCGGGCAGCAGAGTTTTGAATGGTATATCAAGCCGGATACTCAGGAGGGGGCGCGATTTTTCCGGTCGCATGCGTCGCGCGAGCAGTTCAACCAGGGCTTGATCGGCATGCTCGTCGTGGAGCCGCGTGGCTCACGCTATCTCAGCCCCTTCGACGGCAAGCCGATGGCGAGCGGC
>JANOOS010000155.1:0-1502 GCA_031421455.1 Nitrospira sp. | reverse complement strand
TGGCGAACTCGGACGTCAGATTGCTACGCTCTGTGCCAAACGCCCACCATTCAGCCATGAGTCAACTGTGCCATCCGATCAATTGGCAGAATTCCTCGGCCAGGCCAGCGACCGCGTTCAGCAATTTAAACGAACGTTGCTCGGCGTCGACAACCAAATACGTGAGATCAAACTGGAAACGATCCACCACGAGCTCCTCACCCTGCAACAGGATCTGAGTCTTCGCGCAGCAGCCATCGAACGGTTCCATATCGTCCAAGGATCGCCGATCGTTGGGAGGACATTCACGGAGATAACATTGCCTGCGTCGGTTCATCTCGTCACAGTCCTGCGAGGGCCATTTCTGATACCGCCAGACAATGCCCTGGTACTTCGCACTGACGATGTCTTGGTCGTGATCGGATTGCATGAGGATCTCGCGTTGTTTGCCTCAGAATTTACCCAAGCGCGGAGCGGCAAACCGGGCTAAATGAGTGTTTTGAGTTCTGAGTTTTTGGTTCTGGGTGAGAGGCGGACGGAATAAGTGGAACGGGCAGGACGGACGAAGGTTCGAGGTTATTGGAACTCAGAACTTTGTGTCGCGCCTGTCGCGCCACTCCGTGAGAGGGTACCGAATGACTCGCATGCTTCCAATCATCATCAGCCTCGCACTTTTCGCCTGGTTCGATCTCCACACCGCCGCCGCCGAATCCTCCGCACATAAATCCAACGACTCACCGGGCCTCCGTATGCTGGAAGAAATGCAAACGGTTATTACGGACCTCGCTGAGTCGGCAAAACCCTCGGTCGTGAATCTCATTCCTCTGTCCGGACCAGGTCGGGGGCGTGAGCTTTCGCAGGAACGGGCTCCCAATGCTTCCGGATCGGGTTCCGGCGTCGTCATCGATCCTGACGGATACATCATCACGAATAACCATGTCATCGGCGATGCGACGGAAATCGAAGTTCGTTTTTCTGATAAGTCGAAACTGATTTCACAGGTTGTCGGAAAGGATCTCGATACTGACATAGCCCTCCTCAAGGTGACCGCCGACCATCCCCTCCCGAGCGCAAGATTCGGAGATTCTTCGACCGTGCGAGTCGGCCAATGGGTACTCGCTGTGGGGAATCCTTTCGGACTCGATCGGACAGTCACGCTCGGCGTCGTTAGCGGGATCGGCCGGGAGAACATTAATCTCTCGCGCTATGAAAATTTTATTCAGACGGACGCTTCGATCAAACCCGGCAATTCTGGCGGCCCGCTCTTCAACTTGCGCGGTGAAATTATCGGCATCAATACCGCCATCATTAACTTCGCCCAAGTGATCGGTTTTGCGATTCCCTCCAACCTGGCCAAGCAAGTGTTTCAACAATTGCTGACGCAGGGACGGGTCACACGGGGCTGGTTGGGCGTCGGCATCCAACCGCTTACGGCGGAGCTGGCACGCAAGTTTGGCGTCAAGGAAGGCGAAGGGGTGCTGGTCAATGAAGTCTTCGAAAGGGATCCGGCAGCAGCAGCCGGC
>JANOOS010000154.1:0-9854 GCA_031421455.1 Nitrospira sp. | reverse complement strand
GCACTCAACAAGGAACATTCCTATGAACCGTAAACCTATCAGCGGAGCACGGTCAAAGGTCGTCATTGACGTTCCAGCCGAACTGGACTCGATTCTCAAGCGCCATCGGGAGATTCCTTGGGCTCGCGTGGCTGAACAAGCGCTTTGGCAGTATGCACGCCAGGTGGCGTTGGCGGATCGGCTCGCATCTCGTAGCGCGCTGACTGAGACTGCGGCGAAAGATCTTGCCCGATCTGTCAAGGCAGGGTTGCGGCGCCGGTATGCCAAGGCCTCGAACGCATGAGGCTGGTTCTCGATACGAATATTCTCATCGCCGCACTCATTAAAGACTCCATCACAAGACGTATTCTCCTCCTCCCCGATCTCGAGTTTCTTCTTCCAGCCTTTGCCCTTGATGAACTCGCGAAACATCGAGGCAAAATCGTCCGTGCCGCTCGGCTCAAAGGAGACGAACTCGACTTGTTACTGACGCTACTACTGACGTCAGTAACGGTCGTTCCCTTTGAGCGTATCGCCCCATACCTTCCAGAAGCTGACATATTGATCGGCGCCATCGATCCAGACGATGTTCCGTTTGTCGCACTAGCTCTTGCAGAAGAGCATGAAGGAATTTGGTCGAATGACCGCGCATTCGAGCGCTTGCCAGGAATTCGATGCTGGACCACGACCAGGCTTAAAACCCATTTACGTTTGTGAGGAGACGCGCTTGGCCTCAATAGTTTGTTGATGCTACGGTGCGCTCCTGCATTGGCAACATGCAGAAAACTGACACGTTAGATCGGGCGGCCACGCAAATTCATTTTTAAGGAGACTCTTATGGCCAAGAAGCTGTCACCACCGGAAGTCATGCGGAATCTCGCCATCGGGTATTGGGTCGCGCGTCTTGTCCATATCGCCGCGAAACTCAAGCTGGCCGACTTGTTGAAGAGGGGGCCTCGCACCGTTGAAGATTTGGCCACGGCTGCGGGAGTCCAGCCGCAGGCGCTCTATCGTATCCTCCGTGCGCTGGCGAGTGTGGGCGTCTTCGCAGAAACCAAGAATCAACGGTTCAAACTCACGCCGCTCGCCGCAACGCTTCAGACGGGCGTCCCCGCCTCCATGCATGCCTGGGCGCTCATGATCAACGACAACTGGGGCTGGGACTCCTGGAAGGAACTCCTCCATGGAGCCAAGACTGGCGAGGTGCCGTTCATCAAGGCCCACGGTGTTCCGCTCTTCGAGTATTTCGAGAAGCACACCGAGGATCTTCAGATCTTTGGCGAATCGATGACCAGTATCTCCGTAACTGAGAACCCCGACATCGCAGCCGCGTATAAGTTCTCCGGAATCCGTACGCTGGTGGATGTCGGCGGCGGACATGGCAGCCTCCTGGCCACCATCCTCAAAGCGAGCCCAAAGCTAAAGGGCGTGCTCTACGACCAGCCCTCTGTGATCGCCCGAGCTGAGAAGGACCAGCACGTGACCGCGAAGGGCATCAAGGAACGCTGCAGGCTCGAATCCGGCAACTTCTTCGAGGCAGTGCCAAGGGGCGGCGATGCCTACATCATGAAGTACATCCTCCACGACTGGAACGACGAGGCCTGCGTAAAGCTCCTTTCGAACTGCCGTGCCTCAATGAACGAGAAGGGGAAAGTCCTCGTCGTCGATAACGTCATCGCTCCCGGCAACGACCCAAGCTGGGGTAAACTTCTCGACATTCAAATGCTCATCATCGGAGGGCGCGAGCGCACGAAGAAAGAATTCGCCGCGATGTTTGCCGAAGCCGGGTTGAAGTTGACTCGGGTGGTGCCGACCAAGGGCCCTCTCAGCATCGTTGAAGGAGTCCGAGCCTGACGGGCCGACCGGTTCGTCGTTCGCAGACGATCGTCCTTCCTGGCTTGCGAAGGGAAAAAACGGGGACATTCTGAATTTCAGGACAAAAATAATGGGGCTATGGGGCTATTGTGAGGTGGCCCCTGAATAACAGACATGTGAATTAAGCACAACGCTCCTGCCATCTCCAGACTCCGCGCTCGCGCGGAGATTATGGGAAATTATCGGAAGACCTGCTATAAGAATTACCCAAGGCATTGATTTCTTAGAGTCTTAAGTATCTGTGGGTACACGCGAACAGAATGAGCGGAAATTTTCCAATTGGGAGAATCTCACTCCTAAGGGACGGCGATACTGGTTTGATGTGTTGGGCAAGCAAGGCTGGAAGGCTCGGTACGTGAAAGAGGTTGACGCCGACGAGATGACGGTGCGATTTTATCAGGAGATTTACGACGACACCGGCAGGCTTGTTGAAATCCATCACAAGTACCCGGTAGACCAGGGACATCAAAAGGTCACGCCATGAAAAACGTCATCACTCACCAGATAGTTGCTGACAAACTGGCAGCGTATCTCCAGCATGATCTGTCACTGGCTGGTCTTGTCGCCTGGGCTGAGTCTGCCATGATGGAGGGGGAATTCGATCCCCAACATTTCACCGCGATCCGCGATGTCGTAGCACGCCTTGGCGTGGCCGATGTCCGTGCCTTCGGTTTGACCTGGGACGACTGCGAACAATTGCTCAAGCAATTGGGCTATGCGGCACACGTCCAGATCATGGCCAAATAATGAGCGACGATGACCAGATCCTGAGAGCCTACGCCACCATCACCTCGATGAAGGCGAACGTTCCGGAACGCCCCCAGATTGAAGAGCGGTGGGTCATCGAGTTCAACGGTGCGATTGAGAAGCTGGAGAAGTCGCTGAGCATCGATCTACAAGAGTTCAAGGTTCCACAAGACGCGCTCAAACGATTTGTCGCTTCGTGCAACAGCCTGACAAATGACGTGACGTATCTTGAAGGTATATGGTGTGAGCGGGCCATTCTGATGCAGAAGCTCGACTCGGTACTCGTGTACTTCACAGGTTTGCAAGACCGGGAAGACAACAAGATTGGGTTTCACCCATTCAAATAGCCGCAGTAATCTCAAACTCAGGGCCATTGCATGACTTCGCGCCTGGCCTCCCCTGTATCGGTCTGAAACTGACCACGGTGCCTACCCCTTCCCCCCAAAGAGCCGTCAATGTGCGCTTCTTGTCACTTGATCCATGGAATGGCACCCGTGCTGGGCTCACTGTCCCGTCCTCTCTTCAGGGATGGGAGCTGACTGATCTTCCACTGCGAGTAAGAAAGCCGCCTGAGTGCACCCATCTCCCCTCGTGCACCACCCTAACGACAGGTTGACAGCCTGAAATCCAATCCTTGAGAATGGCTCCCATGGCTGGGAAGATCATTATTGAACGGCTTGAGTTTCAAGGGTGCTGCGGCGTGACTCCTGAGGAACGCCGGCGGCCTCAGCCGTTGGCGGTGGACCTGGAACTCGATTGCCAGACTGAGCCGGCCGCGACTTCGGACGATATCCAACACACGGTCGACTACGCCCATGTGGCAGATCGGGTTATCGAGATCGGCACGACGCAGGGCTGCGCACTGTTGGAAACATTCTCAGAGCAGCTCCTCACCATGCTCTTTGCGGAGTTCCCCATCGAACGGGCCAAGATCTGGTTACGGAAGCTTGCACCGCCATTGGAACATGTGACCGGCTCGGTCGGTGTGCAACTCGACCGATCGCGCCTGGCTCACCAGATTCAGGATGTGGGACCGACTCCGGCTCGGTTTCTGACTCAGCAACTCCATCGCTTACCGAAAGGCAAGGCGCTCGATGTCGCGGCCGGCTCCGGACGCAACGCGCTCTATCTCGCCTCACACGGCTATCACGTCGATGCGATGGACCGAGATGAACAGGCCATGGCACAGCTCGCTGCCACGGCGCAACAACGGAACTTCCCCAATCTCCATGTCCGGACAGTAGACCTTGAACGGACGACGGAAGAACGGCCGGAATTCCCGAAGCAGGAATATGATGTGATCGTCGTGTTTTTCTATCTCCATCGCCCGCTATTTCCCGCACTCATCGAATCGCTGAAACCGAACGGGGTCTTGATCTACGAAACCTTCACCATCGACAACTACATACGCCATCGCCATCCACGCCGATGGGAATTTTGCCTTGCGCACAATGAATTGCTCCGGCTCACATCCAATCTCCGCGTGCTGTCGTACGACGAAGGCGAACACGACGGCATCCATGGACAGAGTTCTGTCTTTACCGCGAGACTCGTCGCCCAACAGGCGGGCCCCATCAGCCAGCCGCACGAGCCGGCATGAGTCGCATCGATCTCCATCTCCATACCACCCACTCCGATGGAAGCCTCTCGCCGGCTGAAGTGTTACGGCTCGCCCACAAAGCAGGAGTCACCGCGCTGGCCATTACGGACCACGACATTGTGTCCGGCATTCCCGATGCGATCGCAGCCGGAGCTGAACTGGGAATCGAAATCATTCCCGGCGTGGAAATCAGCTCCCGCGTCGGCAACAGCGAGCTCCATATCCTGGGCTATTGCCTGCACTGGCAAAGTCCGGAACTGAATCAGCGCTTGGCCGTCTTGCGCGAGAGTCGGCATAGCCGCAACCCGCAGATCATCGAACGGCTGCGCTCATTGGGGCTGGACGTGACCTATGAAGAGGTGCGGGCTCTGGCCGGCACGGATTCAGTCGGACGGCCTCATATTGCGCGGCTCTTGATGGACAAGAAGTATGTCACGTCTGCTAAAGATGCCTTTGACCGATATCTGGCAGAAGGACGCCCGGCCTATGTGGCGCGTGAGTTACCCCAGCCTGCGGATGCCATCGCCTGGATCAGAGCCGCCGGTGGTGTGGCCGTGCTGGCCCATCCAACCTGGGCCAAGGTATCTGGAGAAGGACTGAACGCGCTCCTGACGACATTGAAAGCCGACGGCCTCGGCGGCATCGAAGTCCACTACAGTACGCACACGAAGCGCCAGACGACGGAATACCTCGACCTGGCCAAGCGGCTGAACATGCTGGTAACCGGTGGAAGTGATTTCCACGGCATTACCAAGCCGGACATCGAAGTCGGTACGGGCCGCGGCGGCTTGAAAGTTTCCGAGAAACTGCTCGACCCCCTCAAGAAAGCCGCTCTCTTAGTTGGTCGTTCGTGAAGTATAGGCGCGACAGGCGCGACACGAAGTTCGAAGTTCTGGGTTCGAAGTTCCGAAAACCTCGAACTTCGGACCTCGAACCATCATCCGTCCCACCCGCGGTCCATTTCTCCCAATTCGTTGACTCTTCCCTCCCATTCGCTACACTTTGAGGCAATCACGGATAGCCCAACGATTGTTATGTCGAAATCCTGGACTTGGATTGCTCCCTATATCTTTGCCATCTTGGCCGTCCTCCTGGCCGGCCCCTTGCTGAGCAGCTTGGCGTTGCTCCAAACTGCTTCAGTCCCGTATCTACAGCTCAGTGGGCCCCACACCATTCGATTGTTTGCGAACCTCCTCGCACTCGCCATCCTCTGGATCCTCGCCTTCACCGCCTTTCAGGAAATCCAGGATAACGGACGAGGATCAAGCTTTCTGCGCAACCTTGTCCTTCCGCTGACGACTCTCGTCGTCATCCTCTTCATCAACAAAACGTTCAGGGCCGTGGGTCTGCCGCTGATCGAACAGATTGGCTCTTCTCGATTCGCCTGGATCTATGCAATCGGCCTCGTTGGTTCCGGCCTCTGGCTCACGGCAGCCTGGATACTACACCGAGATTCGCTACGCGAAGCCTTCGCTCCCCATAGACAAAAAATACAACACCAAGACGCGCAAGCCCTCGCCGAGGATGAGGACTCAAAGCAAGAAAAAGAGTCAGAGGCTCCACCAGAACCAGCAAGCATCGCCGCAACGTCAGCGATCAATGGCTGCACACCCGGTATGCTTGGACGCTACAAAGTCTTGAAAGAGCTCGGACGTGGCGCAATGGGACTGGTCTACCTGGGGAAAGACCCCACGATCCAACGGTTCGTAGCTATCAAGACCATGCGACTCGATCAACTCAACCGCGACGACAAACTGCAAGACGTTAAGGCACGGTTTTTCCGCGAAGCAGAATCCACCGGGCGGCTCTCCCACCCCAACATCGTAACCATCTATGATGCAGGAGAAGAAGACGATTTGGGGTATATCGCGATGGAACTCATCGAGGGAACACCCCTGAGTCAGTGGGCGCGGAAACCAAACTTGAGGCCGGTCAACGAAGTCCTCCTCACTGTGGCCACCGTTGCGGATGCCCTGGGCTACGCCCATCAACAAGGCATCGTCCATCGTGACATCAAGCCCGCGAATATCATGCTCACGAAGGATCACATCGTGAAAGTCATGGACTTCGGTATTGCAAAGATGGCATCGAGCAACAAGACAGAAACGAATATTGTACTGGGCACGCCGACGTACATGTCTCCGGAACAAATCGCAGGCAAAAAAGTGGACGGCCGGTCGGATATCTTTTCACTCGGCGTCGTGCTGTTCGAACTCCTCACTGGGCAGTTACCGTTTACGGCCGACAACGTATCGGCCGTACTGTTCAGCATCGCCCATCATCCGCATCCCGCGATTCAAACCTTGAGGCCGGATCTTCCCCCAATGGTGCAAGAGATCGTAGACCGCGCGTTACAAAAAGAGTTGCCTCACCGCTATCGGCGCGCGGAAGAATTCGCAAGCGAACTCCGTGACTGTCTTCAGAGTCTCGCAGCCTGAGGGAGGTGTCGTCTGGCCCTTGAACGGTTACATAGCGCCAAGTCCGATACCGGCCTTAAACGGCCCCATAACGAGGATCGTTTTGTGGCCGACCCTCTACTCGGACTCTATGTCGTCTGTGACGGCATGGGCGGCGGCAACGCCGGAGAAATTGCCAGCGCCCTCGCAGTCGAGGTGATTCAGACGCACCTGGCCGAGGCAACCAGGTGCACGGACCTGCCGCTGATCGGCCCCTACGATGCCTCGGTATCAGCATCGATCAATCGTCTTGCCAGCGCGATTCGTGCGGCGAACGAGGTCGTTTATCGTGAATCATGGAGCAGGCCTGACTATGCCGGGATGGGTACCACCGTAGTCGCCGCATCGTTCTGCGAGGAAGTGCTCGCCATCGCCCATGTCGGAGACAGCCGGCTCTACCTCGTCAGAAACGGGACAATCCAAGCCCTCACCAGAGACCATTCCTGGGTTGCCGAGCAGATTCAGAAGGGATTCATCACGGAAGAAGAGGCCAAGCACTCCCCTCGCAGGAACATCGTCACAAAAGCTCTCGGCGTCGAAAGCTACGTCGATGTCGAACTGGCGGAGGTTCCGGTCAAGAGTGGCGACATGCTGTTGTTATGCTCAGACGGACTTACCCGTGCGATTCACCAGGACGACATTCTTCGCATTCTCAGCGAATCGGAGGATCTCTCCACCATATCCGATCGCCTTATCCTGATAGCGAATGAAGCTGGCGGCGACGACAACACGACCGTAGTCGTCGTGGCCCTGCGGGATGAGTTTCAAGCCGGACTGTGGGAGAGACTGAAAAAACGATTCGTCGCGTAACGATTCGCGGGGATCTTGCACAGAAGGGAACATCTTGCGAGGCGGGAGAGAGTTCGAGGTTCGAAGTTCGAGGTATTCGGAACGTCGAACCCAGAACTCAGAACTTCTTTCTCGCGAACCCCCACCAAACTATTTGAAAAGAAATGTGCCCTTCGGAAAGGTCTGGTAGCAACGGTCTGAGACCTCCTGGCCATGCGATTGTAAGCACTGAAGTATTTGCCCGCTCCCAGGCGTAACTGCTCTGCAGAATCGCTTGATATCCCCCTCGCAGGCCGCCATCACTCGACTTTGATCTTCCTTCCACTTGACAAACCGCTCGTGCAACTGGTTTTGGCACAACAGTGGAAGCTGTTTGGCACGCTGTTGCAAGCAACGAGTACGAGTAGAACCATCCGGAGAGTCGGGACACAATTGTTCGATGTCCGAGTCGCACTTCAACCTGGTCGCCTGCGGCGTAGGAAAATCCATCCTTGTCACAACCGGAGCTTCAGCGTTGGAGTCACGCGATCGATCATCGTCCGGTCTCGACACAGCTGCCGCTGAAGGCAGCGGAGGAGAGATCGGAATGGTGAAATCCAACGTGGGTGGCGAAGACAGGGAAGACGAGGACTGCGCTGCCTGACGAGTCTCTACGGGCACCGCAGCCGAAGACAACTCTTCTTGTGACGGGAAATTGGTGACCACCGTCACCCACACGAGCCCAAGTCCCAGGATAGTGATTGCCCCGGTAATGATCCCGCTCGAAGGCTGTTGCTGATCCATGACTACTCCCTATTCTGACCAAACCCAGCATAGGATAAGCCGTCAGGAAAATCGACGAATTGTTAGGTTTCTGATAGTAGCGCGTGACAGGCACGATTCGTAGTTCGAAGTTCTGGGTTCGAAGTTCCGAAAACCTCGAACTTCGGACCTTGAACCTCGAACCGTCATGAATAATGTGGGCTAGTTTTCCGGAGTCTCGACGATGTGGTTTTCAAACCTGGTGCAGCCTTCGGCGAGCAGCCGATTGGTGAGCATTTCTCCAGGCCATTCAATGGGTAAATCGGCCGTAAAGATCCACACATCGGGAGAGGTCCACACGGGACCGTGGTCTTCAGGAAGTTCGGGGTCGAACAGATCGGTCCAAACCGGCATGTACACGCCGTTCCCGCACTGAGTATGGAGGTGCACAATCGTGCGGGCCCTGACAAGAGGGTCCAGATCGCGCCAGACTGCCGCGGTCTCATCCGCCAACCGATGGAGCCGCACAGCATTTTGCGCATCGAAAATAGCGTAGGCGGCATAGACCGGGGCTTCGATCATATCGGGAGCCAACGCCAATTCAGGACATTGCGCCGCGAGGCCTTCAAGGAGAGCACGGCGATGCCGGTCTTCCAGCGAATCGGGTAGTCCAGAGTCCGGCACACCGATCAGCTCAAAAAAGAGAAAGGCGGTATTCTCGACTGGAGGATAGAGTCGAGCGGCAATTGACATGGCCCTCTGAGAATCCGCCACCGTGCTCAAATGATCGTTCAACCCCTGGAGACTGAGCGGCTCCAGCGTCGAATCGGTCAATAAGCGCGACTCCACTCGCACTACCGTCCCGGCAGAGAGCCGGAGATGCCGATGCAACAGCTCCGCCGTCGCAACCGGGTCGATCTTCAACTTGAGGGGGTGGGCCAGATTGGCTTGGAGAGGAAGTTCCAATGCCGCCATAACGGCATAGGACAATTTTTCATCGGCTGGCCCATCGATGAGCACGGAACAGGATGCCTCCGCGAGTAGATCGAAGAGCCATTCCGCCATGTCCTCATCCAGCGCTGCCAATACCGTTAAGAGGTCGTACTCCCGCCCCTGCTCCAAGAAGGCTTGCAGCGTATCGATTGCCGCGTCGGTGTCGCCATGGTCATGGCGCCGGGCATTGATCAAGTGAACGAGATCTCGCGTGAGAGGGTCAGGACGGGACCAACTTAACATATCGACAGACTCCTACCACACAGCCGTGCAGCACTGCGCTCCATGTTGTCAAACTTTTCCTGTGGTAGCAAGCGCACCAACAATTTCTTCCCACAGAACACCGGCCACCGGTCGAACGATATATGGCTCACGACCCAATCACCTTTACTAATACGCGTTTTCGTCTCCGCCCGTCGAACTCCCCGTAGAAAATCTGTTCCCACGGGCCGAAGTCTAGCCGTCCTCCGGTAATCGCGACAACGACTTCTCGCCCCATCAGCTGGCGCTTGATATGGGCATCGCCGTTATCTTCTCCCGTCTCGTTGTGTTGATAGACCGCGTCCTGAGGAACGAGCCGGTCTAAGAATCGGTCATAGTCCTTGAGCAAGCCTGGTTCGTCGTCATTAATATAGACGCTGGCCGTGATATGCATGGCATTGACCAACACGAGC
>JANOOS010000153.1:0-5796 GCA_031421455.1 Nitrospira sp. | reverse complement strand
GAGGGGATCGAAGCGGCGCCAGCAGCGATTTGCTCAACGACGAGATCCTTGACTTCAACCTTCATGGTCCCTTCCCCCTTGAGGGCTGCTGAAGCGCCTTGCGCGCTGTCCCATTGATGCTTGAAATCTCCCTGGACAGTTCCTCGGCTCACGTAGGGCTTCAAGATTGCCGCAAGATTCATCTGCTGGAGATGGCCATCGACGGCAACTGAACCAAGTAGGGACCACGAGGCCGCATTCAGAGATCCCGTGGCTCGCCCAGGCCCTGCTTGCGCCGCCCCAGGCAGCTGAACAGTGTAGTCTATTACCAGTCGCCCTAACAATGCCTGAAAGACTCCAACAGTTGCTCTCGCGGCTTCGACTGGAATCGTCCCGATCGTCGGTCCCGCAAGAACGAGATTCCGCCACTCAATGGCTGCTGGAAGGCCCACAGACCAATCAGCGGCGCGAACCTCCCATCCACTCGCCCGATTGAGTTCGGTCAAGAGGCGGTTCTGGAGCGGGCCATAGGGAAAAGTCAGAAATAGAAATACGATAAAGCAGGCCAGCGACGCCAGCCCCCATCCGAGGGGGCCTTTCAGCTTCAGGGTCTCAGGCAAGGCAATGGGCCAGGGCATCATGAGGCCCCTACCGATACCCACTGGCGGACGGTCTGGAGCTCCGCCTTCTCTTGGAGCAGCGTCAATTCAAGCAAGATCGCTTTGGGAGACTCAGTCCCACGGTTAGCCCATTCATCGAGCCAGAGTTTGCTCTTGCCATCGTAATAGCGCACGTTGAAGCCCTTTACCTTGTTGGCCAGCTCGACTAACTCGACTGATTCATCTGTCAGACCGTAGAGATTCCTGCGTACGAATCGAAGGAGCCGATCGCCTTCTCTGGTATAGACGACCCGAACCAACTCGGTGTCTTTGGCCGACTCCGCCCCTCGAAACTGTCCCATGGTAAGAAAGGCTATCGAATCGGCAGGCCGACCTTCGAACAGGCCGTTGATTCCCATCCAAGGGCCGATTTCACGGCCCTCGCTGACTGACAGCTCATCGGCCATGACGCGTAAGGTACTGCGAACGATCTGTTCGTTGGCCGAGCTTGCCCTTGCCGTCTCGATCGCGCTCATCGTCACATAGAGGGATCCAAAGACCAAGGCGGCCATCATGGCAACCAGCGACACCGCCAGCAGAACTTCGACCAGGGTAAAGCCGTTCTCAGGGGGTTGTCGAAACGACATAGGTGCTGACCTCGACCATTTCATCCGTTTTCCCTCGGGGCCACAGAACCTGAATCCTGATTTCCCGCACGGCGGGCAATTGCGTAGGGGATACGATCCGCTTCCAGCGATAATTTGCGGGGCGATTCGTAATGTCGGCAGTCGGCAGCGATCCGAGTGGGGTCGCAAGGAATTCTCCACCTGTTTCGCCGATGGGTAACTGCGTTCCCAGTTCCGTCTCGACCAACTTTTCCTGCGCGAGGATCGTGGCAGTCATAAGTTCCTTGGCTCTGGCATGGAGGTCGAGATCCCAATTGCGAAGGCCCAACAAAATCGGCAGCGCAAGCGCGAGAATGCCGAGCGCAATCAAGACTTCCAGCAATGTGAAGCCCCGTTCACTGTCCATAGAACTTCCGTCTACGATGATACAGTTTTTCCAAGGTCGGCGTAATTACGGGCCTGCCGTCGTTGTCTTGAGCAACGGTTTCACCCGTTCGGGAATGACCAGTGGCTTGGGAGGCTCAATCCGTTCGTCGCTCATGCGGATCGCTCCGGTTACCGGCTCGATGGCAATGGCCAGTATGTTGTTCTTTGCATCCATCATATGCATCGTCATCGGATCGATTCTTCCCGTGGGGTAAAAGGATAGATCGACCCGACCGGACTCTTTTTTCCCCTGACTCAGCAGAACGTCTGAAACGCGAATTGTGGCTGGGAGGGTCAACGGCGTGGCCCAGGTGGGGTCGGTCGATATCTTTTCTTGATTCCCATCCAGAATCATCGGCCAGTACACCCCTCGATCCATATCAACGTACAGACGCACCGTCTTCTGGCTGGACATGGCCAGGCTCTGGAGGGATCGCACAGTCCCGACCATCCGCCGGCCGACAGAGCTCAGATTTTCATCCAGCGAAATTCGAGGCAGGATAATCCCCAGCAAACCGACGAGCAGGAACAACACAATGATGATTTCCAGAATGGTGAATCCGCTTGGAGAGCGTAAGGCGTGAGGCGTAAGGCGTAAGGCGGTTCCGCCTTCAGCGAATGTGGAATTGTGAATGTTAAATGATGAATTACAAGGCTCAGGACCGATTGACGAATGACCATTGACCATTGACGTCCTAGTCCTTATCCAGATTCCAATTGGTAATATCGGCATTGATCCCTTCGCCACCCGCTTCGCCATCCGTTCCAAGGGAGATAATCTCGTACTCACCTTTTAGGTTGGGATTCTGACCGGAACTCTGACTGGGGCTTAGATACTTGTAGGGGTTTGCCCAGGGATCTTCCGGAAGCTTTGGAAGATATCCGCCGATCTTCCACTTCTTTGGAATGACGCCGACTGAGGGTTTTTCCACCAAGGCCTTCAATCCTTGTTCAGTTGAGGGAAAGACACCGTTGTCGAGCTTATAGAGTTGCAAGGCCCCTTCGAGGTTGCGGATCTGGACCTTGGCTGCCGTGCGCTTGGCGTCATCGGTCCGGCCCATGATGCGAGGAACAACCAAGGCGGCAAGAATCGCGAGAATGGCCACCACGACCTTTATCTCGATTAACGTAAAGCCAACCACACGCCTAATAATTTGGCGTGAGTTATTTGGGGTGGCTGGGGAGGGGTATGGGGTGTGGGGTAAGGGGTGGAAACTCGCGTATCTATCTGTCTTTCCAAAAAGCAACCACACGCTCTCGACATGCTCTTTTTCGCTCATCGAACACCTCCCGTTAGACTCATCACCCATCACCCTTCACTGATCACTGCCTCTAGCGAACCATCTGTCCCATTTCGAAAATAGGCAGCAATATGGCTACCACAATAAAGAACACCAGGACGCCCATGACCAAGATCATGATCGGTTCCAGAAGCGACGTGAACCGTGTGATGACCCGATCCACTTCTCCATCATAAATTTGTCCGATTCGACGGAGCATCTCTTCCATTTCACCGCTGCGTTCACCAACCGCAATCATGTGGGTCAACAGCGCGGGAAATTCTCCACTGCGCTTCAACGGCTCGGCAATCGTTTCCCCTTCGCGTATATTCTGCCTGGCTCCCTCGACCGCATGTTCCAGCACGCGATTATTCATGACGCGCTTCGCGACGTCCATGGCATCTAACAGCTGCACGCCGCTGGCCAGCATGGTGGCCAATGTGCTGGTGAGCCGCGAGATGGCGACCATACGGGCGACCTCGCCGATAAGTGGAATCTTCAGCAGCCATCGGTCGGCCTTGGTCTGTCCTGCTTCCGTCTTCATCGTCCGACGGACCGCCCACACAGTCAAACCCACCGCACCAAGAATCACCGCCCAATAGTCCGCAAGAAAATGACTGATGCTCATCAGCACGACGGTAGGCCAAGGGAGGGCCTGCTTCAGACTTATAAAGACGGCGGTAATTTTCGGCACGACAAAGGCCATGAGGAAAAAAAGCACCGAGGCGCCGACGATTAACATCAGGGCCGGATAGAGAACGGCATTCGTCACTTTATGTTTGAGCGCCAACTGCTTTTCCAGAAACTCCGCAAGACGGAATAAGATCTGGTCCAACGCTCCGCTGGCTTCACCGGCCCGTACCATGTGCACATAAATCTGGGAGAACTCGCGCGGATAGCGTTCCAGCACCGCGCTATAAGACGCGCCTCCACGGATTTCTTCGCGAATATCGGCCATGAGGCTCTTCACGGTTTTTTTCTCGGTTTGATCGACCATCACTCCGAGCGCTTCGACCAAGGGCAGTCCTGCGACCAGCAATGTTGCTAATTGCCGGGTCATCATCGCCACATCGGTTGTGCTGAGGGCAGGGGAGCGACCGATTCTGGCCGAGGATTTTCCAGCTGAACCAGCTTTGGAACCAGCCGAACCAGAGCTCTGTTCCACCATATCGGTGGGGAACACGCCGACCTTTCGCAGCTTCACGCGCGCAACCTTCGGGCTCTCGGCATCGATAATGCCGGTCGCGGCTCCGCCGTCGTTCCGATAACCTTTATAGTGATAGACCGGCATCCGATTAGATCTCGACTTCCTGTTGGGTAATCCGCATCAATTCCTCGGTCGTCGTGACCCCATGAAATACTTTCTCTGCGCCTTCATCTTTCAACGTGATCATCCCTTTCGTCATCGCCGCTTGACGAATCGACGCCGAGTCCGCCTTGTTGCCGATGAGGCGGCGGATCTCATCGTCCAGCACGAGAAGTTCGAAAATCCCGGTTCGACCGCGATAGCCTGTTTGGGCACAGGCCGGGCATCCGACTCCCCGGTAGAATGTGGGGCGTACCCGCGGCGGGACGATACCGAGCCTGATCAGTTCTTCATCTGCCGGATGATAGGGTTGCTTGCAGTCCGAACAGACCTGGCGCAGCAAACGCTGCGCTAAGACTCCCACCACCGAGGAGGCGACGAGAAACGGCTCGATGCCCATGTCGATCAACCTGGTGGCCGCGCTCGCGGCATCGTTGGTATGGAGTGTGGAGAAGACCAAATGCCCCGTGAGTGACGCATGAATGGCAATTTCGGCGGTTTCACGATCGCGGATTTCGCCGATCATAATGACATCGGGATCTTGCCTGAGAATGGATCGCAGCCCCGCGGCAAACGTCAGGTTGATCTTGGGATTCACCTGCATCTGGCCCACACCGAGCAGCTGGTATTCCACCGGATCCTCGACGGTAATGATGTTCTTGTCCGGCGCATTGATGTGAGTCAAGGCCGCATAGAGCGTCGTTGTCTTCCCGCTCCCGGTCGGCCCGGTCACGAGAATGATGCCGTGCGACAACTGGATCAGTTGCAGGATGATCCCCAACCGATCTTGCGAAAACCCCATCTCCTGCAGATTCAGCAGGCGGTTCTCTTTCTCCAACAGACGCAGGACCACCCGTTCGCCATGGGAGGTCGGCAGCACTGAGACACGCAGATCGACATCCTTACCAGCCGTCCTGATTCGAAAACGGCCATCCTGTGGCAAGCGCTTCTCCGCAATGTTCAAGCTCGCCATGATTTTCAGTCGCGCGATAATACTAGCCTGTAGATGTTTCGGCGGTGTTAAGACGGGGTAGAGCACTCCATCGATGCGATACCGCACGACCAGTCCCCGTTCGAACGATTCGAAATGAATATCGCTCGCTCGTTGCCTGACCGCCTGGAAGAGCACGGAATTGACTAACCGAATGATGGGGGCTTCGTCCGTGGCATCGAGAAGATCTTGCGGTTCATCCAACTCATGAGCAATCTGGTCCAGGCTCTCACTGGCTGCAATATCTTCCATCACTTGCTCTGCCCCTGCAGGGCTCGCGGCTTCGTCATAGACACGGTTCAAACAGGCCAGGAGCGACAAGCTGCTCGTCAGCACCGATTTAATCGGGAGTCCCAGCAACAGGCGAAGGTCGTCCAATGCAGCCGATTCCATAGGATCAGTCGTCGCGACAAGCACCGCTCCATCTTCTACTTTGAGAGGGAGCACATGGTAGCGGCGGGCGAAATGGATCGGAACCTTCTTGACCCATTCATGGTCGACCTGGCTCACATCAAGATTCGGGAGCCAGGGAAGTTCAAATTGAATGGCCAGCGCCTGAAGGAGTTGCTCTTCGGTGATCGCCCTGAGT
>JANOOS010000152.1:0-6574 GCA_031421455.1 Nitrospira sp. | reverse complement strand
GACAAGAAATAGCCCGACTCCAAATACCGCCATCTTGTGCTTCACTGATTTCCTCTCATTCGGCCTTGATACTTGCTACTCAAGTCTCGATCACCTTCTTCAACATATCGAGTTTTTACCGGCACGGACACCTCGTAAGGAGGCTCATTCTAAGAGGGTACTCTACTTGGCGCAAGGGACGAACTACAGAGGGCTGGGTACCGGGTATCCGATGCGTACTCGGACGGTACGGTGAGGAGCCGGGGGGCAACCCTGCCGTCAGAAGGCTCGTTGTGGGGCAGATCGGCGATTGCCGAAGAATTGCTCGCGACTCATACGAGCTAGCGAGAAGTAGCAGCCCTTTCCAATGAGGCAGCGAGCAGGTCTTTCTTTGGAGGGATCTGTGTCAGCAGATCAGCCCGAATATGAAAAACGCCTGGGATCCGTTGACCCATGGCGTAGGCCAACCCATTAGCATGGCTCCCAACCGAGAGCTTCCCAGTTGTTTTCCCATTCCTTCCCGTAGCGATAAATTCCGCTGCCGGTTCCACCAGGCCATAGGGAGCCAGTGGCCCAGCCTGTTTGGTCACGCGCTCCTCGGCGGGAACATTGGCGACACGGCTGACAAACAAGTCGGTGGCCTGTTGGTCCAGTTTCTCAGCCGGCTGATCTTCCAAAACCCACTCGTTCTGTTGGTTGATCAGGACATATTGTTCGGTCGGCGTCTTAATGGAGAGCATGGCGATGTCGGTGTAGTCGATGCCGAGCAGCCGCTTATCTTGAAAGTTAAACAATTCCTTGGTCAGGTCTCGGATCGCGAAGGGATTAATGCGATAGAGCGGCCCATCGAGACTTGTTTCCGCAATGGCTTCGCCACTGGCTGGATCCGGCTGGTACAGTTTGACTGTCTGGTCACCATTGGCCGTATGGATGGCGACTTTCACTTTCGGCACGGTGAGTGTTTGGGCCAAAGCATCCCGTTCTGGACCCGGATCGACGATGCCCATCGCTTTGAGGTCTTCAAGCCTGAACAGCAAGGCTCGCACTTCTGTTTGATCGGCTTCGGCCTCAATTGGGTAACGGAGCTTCCATTTGCTCTTAGGCTTCTCCTGTCCCTGATAGAGGACAATTTCGGTGGTTGGATAGGTCAACCGGATCCGTTCGACATCGCCCTGTGACATATGCAAGAGATCCTTGCGTCGAAAGGTCATCAAGGTCTTATTCACGAAATCTTTGGGTGCCAGATTGGTCAGTAGGATCTTTCGGTCCGACCCACGAAGGACATAGAGGGTGGAGGAGAGGGGGCCACTATCCCCGATAGAGAAGGTCTCCCGCGCAGCGCCGGCTTCGACGGTGATGGTTGTCACCGGATTGTCGAGCCCAAAGGGAGCAAGATTGGTCGGACGGTCCTCGACGACTCGGGCCACAGTGCCTGTAACCAAGGCCCGGATGAGATTCTGCACCTCCCGCTGATCGGCGTCGGTTTTGAGAGGCGCGGTCAATACCCAGCCCTTCTCAGAAGTCCGAGCAAAGACGAGTTCCTGCTGATCGGATTTGATGGTGAGCCCGGAGAGGGCTTCCTGGTCAAAAACCAACACCTTCTTTTCGGTGGTGTCTTGCCGCTCCTGCGACTCCTTCTTCGGAAGTTCGACGGCATAGAGGTACAGGCCGAGTCCGGCCAATAGAAACACCATGACGACTGTCGGCCAATATCGCATAGGACTAGAGGCGCCGGCGTTTGCGCCAAACCATGATGCCAGAGAAAAGCATGGCGGCAGGCAGAAGGACGACTTGCAGATAGAGCAGTGTTCGCTCCTCTAACGGGTTGGGTGTAAACGGCCGTAGCGCGGAATCCTTCGGGGTAATCGCCATCATGTTCCGTTCTTCAGCCAGCCACCCGGTCGTGTGGAGGAAGAAGTCACTATTGCCGGGAAAGTTTACAAAGGCATTGGTTGCAAACGTGGAATTGCCAATGACGACGATCGCCGGGCGAGGCTTGCCTTCCTCCGGTGCGACCTTTGGCGCGAGGGCCGCAGCCATCGGCAACGGGCCTTTGATGTCTTCCTTTTCATCGAGATTGACGACACGGCCCTTCAGGTCGGTTTCTGCCCAGCTGTTCGGCGACGTACGGGCGAGCGGCACATAGTCCCATGCGCTCCCGGCCTGTTCATCGAAGGTGATATGGCGCGCGAGGGGAAACAGCACGGCGGCAGAGAGGTCCTGCGTAATTTCGTGTTCGGTAAACGTGCGAACAAGCAGCGACGTCAGGTCGCCTTGCGCTAATCGATCCTGGAGGTCGACCAAGGCGCCAGGGCCGACTCCCAGACCCCACCGCTTGAGCAGAGGATTCAGATCGGCCTGTGTATCCGGGTCGATGAGCAGCAGGAGATGGCCGCCCTTTTCCACATAAGTATGAATCCGTTCCTGCTCCTCGGCGATCACCGGTCTGCGAGGGCCGGCCACGACGAGGATGGCGGTGTGATCCGGCACAGCGGCTTCTTTCAGCAAGCTGAGCGTGCCGACATCGTAGCCCTGCTTGATCAAGATCTCTCTGGCGGCAAAGAGTCCGGTTCGCTCCCGATCGTCGAGACTCGGTTCCCCGTGCCCTTCGAGAAAGAGCACGCGTTTCTTGCTGTCTTGGGACACACGAATCAGTGCCCCCGTCAGTTCCACTTCCGAGGGAGCGGTGACCCGAACAGATTGTCCGGCACTTTCAAAAATGGCCGTATCGGTTCTTGAAATGCCGTATTGTTGAGCAATTTTTGGCTGACGTTCAGGGTCGACAAACTCCACAGAAATCTTCGAGCTGGCTTGCCGATAGCTATCGAGCCGTTCTTTATAGGCTTGGTAGCCTGGATCCTTTTCTCTGGTGAATACGGTAATGGTCACCTCACGCGGAAGATTCCGCAACACGCGATGCGTTTGCGGGGCGAGAGAGAAGTTTTGGTTCTCTGAAAGATCCCAACGAATGGAGTGGCGGGCAGCCAGAAAATTGACGATCATGAGAATCGCGACAAAGAGGAAGATCATCAAGATGCTGTTCGCGCCTATACGAGTAGAGCGGCGGGCAGAAAAGGCTTTCAGCCCGCTGAAATGGGCGACAACAAAGGTAATGAGGCAGAGGAGGGCCGATACTTCCAGGAGTGTGGCGATCCAGAGCTTCTCCGGGACAAGGCTATAGCCAATCGCTCCGGCCACTGCCAGAACCACTCCCATCACACCAAATGGAATCGTCTTGAGGTTCATTTCCACCGCGCCGAATCCACAACTCGGTGAGACAAAAAGAGCATCAGGGCCAGACTGCTGAGAAAGTACACGAGATCTTTCGTGTCAACCAGCCCTCGCACCAAGTGATCATAGTGCTCCATAAAAGACAGGTACGAGACGGCCTGCCCGAGAACCGTATCCCCTAACAATGCACCCAAGCCAGAAAGGAGCCATAGGACCAATAGCAGGCCGATGCTCACAAAGGCGGCAACGATCTGATTTTCGGTCAGTGCCGAGGCCAGTACGCCGACGGAGAGAAAGAGGGCGCCGAGTAAGACAAGTCCAAGATAACCGGTCAGCACGGGATACCAATCGAAATCACTGAAGAGCGCGAGCATGAGCGGCATGAGGCCGGTCAGCCCAAGTAAGCTCAAAAACACAAGGAATACGCTCATGAACTTGCCTGCCACAATTTCGTTGATGCCGATTGGAGAGGTCAGCAAGAATTCGAAGGTGCGGAGCTTGCGTTCTTCGGCGAAGAGCCTCATCGTCAGGATCGGCAGGATTATCAGAAGAATAAACCGCATGCTGGCAAACAGATTCCGGAAGACCAAATCGTTCAGATTGAGCTGGGCACTTCCCTGCACCTGCATCAGCTGAATCGCCTGGGCTCCGGCAAAGACCAGGTAGAGATAGGCCAGCAGTCCCACGATCAACAGAAACACAGCGCCCACGACATAGACCACGGGCGAGACAAAGTACGAGCGCAACTCCTTTGCGATGATGGCTTGGACTGGCGTCATACCGGCTGCCCTGTCGATTCTACTGAAGCGGTGGCGGTGTCCGGCCCGAGGCCTTCTTCATGCCTGGTCAGCTGGAGAAACACGTCTTCTAAGGTCATGGAAATGGCTTTGAGTTCGAGTAGCCCCCACCCACTGGTGACCGCCACACGGGCCACCTCTTCCCGCACGTCCCGACCAAGTTCGCATTCCAGGAGAAAGGTACCGGAGTCGCCGCTGGTGAAGACATTCTGGACCCCGCTAACCGCCTTTAAACGGCTATGCGTATCTGCGGCGGGCGCTTTGAGTATCAGTGAGATCTTCTCGGACTGCCGCAAGCGCGCAGAGAGTTGTTCGGGCGTATCTTCGGCCACGATGCGCCCGCCGCTGATGATCACGACGCGCTGGCAGACGGCGGTGGCTTCAGGAAGAATGTGGGTGCTCAAGATGACGGAATGGGTTCCGGCCAGATTCTTGATCAACTCTCGGATCTCGATAATCTGTTTGGGATCGAGACCGACGGTCGGTTCATCCAGAATTAAGATCGGAGGATCGTGCAGCAGCGCTTGGGCCAAGCCGACACGTTGGCGATATCCGCGCGACAGGTTCCCAATCAACCGGCGTTGCACCGTGCCGAGTCCGAGCCGTTCGATTTCACGCTGTATGGACGCAGTGAGTACTTTCCCACTCAGACCACGAAGACGGCCCACGAACTGAAGATACTCTGTAACCGTCAACTCCTGGTAAACCGGCGGAGTTTCAGGCAAATAGCCAATTCGGCGTTTCACCTCCATCGGCTGGTCTGCACAGTCGAATCCCGCCACCCGTGCGATGCCTTCGGTGGCCGGCATGAAACAGGTCAGAATACGCATGGTAGTGGTTTTCCCGGCTCCATTCGGCCCCAGGAACGCCAACACCTCACCCTTGGCGACGGAGAAGCTGATGCGATCGAGGGCGGTATGTTGTCCATACCGCTTCGTGATCTGCTGGACTTCAATCATATGTGGTGATTTGGGTCAGTTGAGTTGGGGAGTACCGCCGGTGGGTTGGTTGTTGCCCCCTCCAAGCAACACATGGGCATATTACTCAGTCGGATTAGGGCAGTCAACATCGTGTTTTAGGAACCTGTCCGACATTGGCCGTCCTACTGCGGCGAACGATTCGTGACCATCTGCATCGTTCTCGGCCCGGAAAAATCCTCAACGTATTCCAGCGAATACTCCTCCGGTTTTTCCAGGCCTTGCGCCGCTCATCTGGCCGCACCTCCTTCGCCTCGTTACGAAGGCAATACCGGACAGGTTCCTGTGCCTGCAACTTTACACCTTTTCTCCATCCTGTTAGAGTCCGCGCGCGGAGAGGCCTGACCAGGGAGATCGATCAGTGAAGAGGGTGCCTCAAGCGAGGATAGCGCTAGTTGCAATCGCTGTGTTGATGGCGTTGTTCTGCACTCCACTCGACAGCTGGGGAGCCAGCGGGCGAACCTATCGGGTCCATGGCCAGGTCGTGGCAGTGAACATGGTCCAAGCCCCCCATATGATTGTCGTCAAAACACCCTTGAACAAGCATGATGCTATGACCGTAGGGGCCAGGGTGACGTCCCAAACAAAGATTATCCGAAAGGGAAAGAGGATCGCACTTCAGACCATCAGAGTAGATGAGGCGGTCTGGCTAACCTACGTCAAACAGAGAGACGGGGTATTCGCTCAGACCATCCAGGCTCAGTAGCACTGTGGAATATGCAAGTAATCAACATAACATCAGTGAGTTACAGGCTACGTACTTATCTTCAAACCCAGAGAGACTCTGTACCGGTTTCAGACAAGTGACTTCAGGATGTCCGCGTTAAGCCATCTATCAGTTGACTGGCATGAGTACTTTCTTCTATAAGTGTGCCACCTAAACCCTATCTCAACATTCAATTTTGCAAAACTTCTACATGGGCATTCAACCAAGGTCATCGGGTGCACCAGTGAGCGACTCCGGTATCCCTGAAAAGGGTACATTTTGAATACTCGGATAGGGCTATTAGGCGGTCAGCCAAGAGCTTCGGTCCATTGGCCTACAGCTCTTTATTGTTTCTCCTTTTCCCTTCACCCCAACGTAGGGGGCTAGGGCTACGGTTTCGGTATTGTGGGGCTTTCGGTTGGACCGTACTGTGAAGGGACACAAGCCAGGATCCTATATGACCGCTGGTTCAACCGAGAACAAGAGGTATTAGATGATCATCCGAGCTCGTGAAAGCAGCCGTCGATTGTTCTGGGCAGTCGGTAGTCTTGGAATGCTCCTCAGCGCCTGCTCCTGGGTTCCCAAGGGGGAGTCTCAACTGGACGTAGGGATTGAGGATCGAGGAGTGGCTTCCTGGTATGGCCAGTCATTTCATGGCAAGCAGGCAGCCAACGGTGAATTGTTCAACATGGAGGCCTTGACTGCTGCCCATCGGACCCTCCCACTCGGCAGCGTGGTCCGAGTCGTGAATTTGGCGAACGGGAAACATCTCCACGTACGGATCACTGACCGGGGTCCCTATATCAACAGCCGAATCCTCGATCTTTCCCGTGGCGCAGCGGCTCGGTTAGGGATGATGGACGGAGGACTATCCCATGTACGGG
>JANOOS010000151.1:0-22436 GCA_031421455.1 Nitrospira sp. | reverse complement strand
TTCGCCACCTTCGCCTTCCTCGGCGCCTCGCCTTTGGCCGGTTCCGGCACCATCACGGCATCGAGGCGCCGTTGCAGAAAGGCTTCGGCAAAAGCCTTCGTGCGCCCCACACCTATTTTGAGCGTCTTCCAGCCGGCAGCATGCAGTTCATCGAGTTTCGTCCCAAACGCCGCTGGATCGGATGACAATATGATTATGTGCCCAACCGGAAACTTGTGATCCGAGAGCCATTGTCTGGCTTGTGCATTTACCAGATCGTTGGTGCCCACCGCCTTGTCTCCCGTCACCACATAGAGCACGTTGTAGTAGAACTGCGTGAGCTTGCCGAGTTCGTTCGCGGCGTCGGGCATCGGCTGTCTGCCCTCCGCATCCTTCCCAGGCAAGTTCACAGTCGGCCCCTGTGCGGTCGGGGCTTCCATGAGTGATGCCATTTCCACCGCTATGATCGGAGTGCGACGCTCCCACACAGCCAAATTCGCGCCAGCTTCATCCAGGGCAACTCTCGAAGTAGGTCCGACACGAACGGTGAATGGGAGCGATCCTTTGGCCTTCGAGATATAGGACAAGTTGGCCCGCCCGTCGCCACCAGTCATAGCGGTGGCCACGACATTGCCGGCGATGAGAAGCTCGATGGGTTCGCCTCCCAGTGGGATCTCCGTCCGGAGGCTCTTCCCTGTGAGCGTCGCTTCAATAGTGGCTGGCTGGTTAGGAGCGGTGAGGCTGTCGTGAACTGTCAGAGTGCCTGGAATCTTCTCCTCAGCGGAGAGGATGGTGGTTGCAGTCCAAAAGAGGAGAATAGTGAAAAGACCGGCTCTTCGGAGAAAAATACCCATAGTCCGCACAGCCACGCAATGAGTCTACGGAAAAACTATTATGGCGCGATTGAAACTGAATCACCCATTGTGGGCTTTCACTCTACTAAGGGGAGTGGCCAAGGTTGCCCTCAACTGCGCGCATCGAACGAGCACCGTTTCACCGTGCGCGTTCTGCGAGCAAGGAGGGCACCTGGCCACCCCTCTCTTTTTTTCAGCGTCTTGAAAAGTTAGGCCTTCAGGGCCGCCAACACTTCAGTGACATGCCCGCCAACCTTGACCTTGCGGAAGATCGCCTTCAACTTGCCAGCCTGGTCGATTACAAAGGTACTACGCTCGATACCCCAGTATTTCTTGCCATACATGCTTTTCTCTTTGTAGACCCCGTAGGCCTTCGCGACGACCTTATCCTCGTCGCTGAGCAACGTGAATGGCAAGGTAAACTTCTTGATAAATTTCTGGTGGGATTCCTGGCCGTCAAAACTCACGCCCAGCACAACCGCGCCCGCCTTTTTGATCGGCGTGGCAGCATCGCGAAAGTCGCACGATTCTGTCGTGCAGCCGGGGGTATCGTCTTTGGGATAAAAGTAGAGAACAACTTGCTTGCCTGTAAAATCTTTCAGGCTAACCGGCTCTCCCGATTGATCGGGCAGCGACAGAGCGGGAGCCTTATCACCGACTGTAAGTTCCTTTGTCATCAGCTTCCTCCTTTCCCCATGCACCGTGCTCAAAACACCTGAAGCGTATCTCGTGTTTACAAGGAATGTTGAATTGAACATTCACCATTAAACATTGCACATTCGGCCCTTATTATCTCGGCCCACCAGTCCCGCCACCCAGGCCCTGCCTGCCGGCCCCAGGTGGAATGAGTTTCCTTTTCGGCGACTCCACGTTGCCGTAGGGGCGGAGCGCGGGCGAATCCCAGATCACTTTGTCACCCGGAGCCAGGTTAGCCGCTTCCATGAACTGTTGGCGTGCCTGTTCCGTTTCTCCCACGACATTCAAGGCCAAGGCATAGTTATAGTGCGCAGGCCCCGATTGAGGAGCCACGGCTACCGCTTGGGAAAAATAGTTTTTCGCCTCGTTGAACTGCTTCGTTTGATAGGCCTGCGTCCCCTGCTCAGTCAGAGTCACCGCTTGCGGCTTCACACCGGACTCAAGCGCCAACGGAATCAACGGCTTCTCCTTGTCCATGAAGGCACAGGCGGTTACTCCGAACAACAAGAAGCTTACTCCGAGCAGAAGCAGAGGGTTCATCGCGCTGTCACGTTCCATGAGCACATCACGCCTTCGCATGTTTCCGCGTCTCCTCTTCGAACGCCTTCCGATAGAGCACTTCCCACTCCGCACTGCCTTCGACGATCCCCCGCGAGTAGGAAGCGAGCTTGGCTCTGACCTTTTGATTGATATCTTCTTCTTGTGCCAACTCGGATGCGAGCACCCGCTTGATCTCTTTCAAAACCCGCCCCTCATCGGCCTGGACCGTCACCAGCGGGCTTTTCTTGACCGCCTGAAGAATGACGTGTGAGAGATGGCTGATTTTATCTTCGCTCAACATACAGGACTGGTTAGGGGTGAGGGGTGAAAACTAACCCCTTTTTTCACCTTACCCCTTACCCCTCACACCTTACCCTTCACCGTTTTAAAGAATGATGCCCCGCTCCCGCGCCAGCTTCGTCTTCACCATCGTGAACATCCGCTGAAAATCCACCTGTCCCCGCTCGATATCTTGCTCGTAGGCTTTCAACAGCTGCCGCACTTCGGCGTTCAGACGGTCCTCAACCGATAGCTCCTCGAGAATGGCGTGATCGATCTGCTCGACGAACGATTTGCGATCTCCGACAATCGCCACCTGCCCCTCCTGCTGCAGCTTGGTCGCGATCGACTCCGAGATATGGCGAACACGCTCTTTCGACAATCTCATAGCTAGCAGTCCATGGAAAAACTAAGTCGGCACGAGAAATTTGGTTGTCCACACAGGTACCACAACAAGACATATTCCCGTAGGATGCTCAAACAGTTCAACCTTCTCACCCACCCAGCCCTGGCGCGCCGAGACGCGCCTTATCCCAAGCAAGGCCGCAGTGAACTATCACTTTTAAAGGGGTGGCTGGGATGATCCCAACTGCGCGCGTCCAACGAGGGCCTTCTGAGGCCGCGCGTTGCGCGAGCACGGGGATCGTCCCAGCTACCCCGCTCCTTTTTCAGCATCATACTAGATCCGCTCGATTCGAATGGTCGATACATCCATCACACGCCGCAGCACCGACGCATCTCCGATAATGCGGCCGATGACAATGACACGATCGGCCGGAACCGGATCCTGCCCCATACTCATCGGTGTGCGTCCGAAGAAAATAGCCAGGACTTGCCCGGCCCCCCAGAAGGCGACATCGCCGACTTTGACCTGACTCGTCGCCGTCTCTCGATGGTCCTTCACCCCGGCCAATTTAAAGTAGAACTCTTCGCCCCATGTGTTGACTGGGCTTTCAACCGGTAATGCGGCATAGACCTCATTCGCCGTCTTTGTCGACTTGAGCTCCGCGTCGAGCTGAACAGACCCGACGGTGATGCGAATTTTGTTGGAGAGATCAGCCATTGCCTTCCATTCGCCGCCTCCCGGCAGCCGTCAGACGAAAACCCGCTCAGGACGCGGACTTTAGCTTGTTTATTCAGTGAAATCAAGGCTACACTCTCGTAACTGTATGCTCTCGTCATCCTTCGTTCTTCTCAAAGGTATCGGCCAAAGTTCCGAGCGCCGTCTGTGGCAAGAAGGCATTCTGGATTGGGCTTCATTTCTCCGAGCTCCAACTCTCCCCGGCATCTCCTCGGCCAGAAAAGAATGGTATGACCGTGACCTCGCCGTCGCCCAGTCGCGCCTGGAAGAAGGCGACGCGCAGTTCTTCGGCGCTTGCCTGAAAAGCCGGGAGCACTGGCGCCTTTTCGAAACATTTCGCCCTCGTACGCTCTATCTGGATATTGAAACGACAGGGCTGTCGGCGCACGAAGGTCATGTGACGGTGGTTGGGTTGTTTCGCAACGGGCACATGACAAGCCTGGTCCGAGGAGAAACGTTGACCGAGGACCGATTGCATGCGGAACTGGAACAGACAGACCTCTTCATTACGTTTTTCGGCAGCGGATTCGACATTCCCTACTTACAGGCGAAGTTCCCCCGTTTAAATTTCAAGAAACCTCACTTCGATCTGTGCTTTGCCGCCCGCAGGCTCGGCATGCAAGGCGGGCTGAAGCATATCGAACGCGAAGTCCAGATTGCTCGCGACACCGACGTGGCGGGACTCGACGGATGGGAAGCTGTTCGCCTTTGGCATCAGTGGTGCGCGGGAGACAACGCAGCACGTGCTCTGTTGCTGAAATACAACGAAGCCGACACCAAAAATCTCGAACCGCTTGCATCGCTGATCTACGATCAGATGATCGCACGATTCGGCCCGCCTTCTATAGGGTTTCCACCAACTCGCCGACCACAGCCGATCGAGGTCGCGCTGTGACGCAACCCCAGCAGTGGGCCGGAGTGGGTCGAACCGAGAAGGGTCATGTTCGCGCGTCGAACCAGGATGCGCTGGCCGTCCTGAATGATTGCGGCGTCTGGATGGTGGCAGACGGGATGAGTGGGCACCCGGCAGGAGATATCGCGGCTAAAACCGCCGTGACCGTGGCCGCACAGCAGGCACTGGAGCGAGCATCCTGGTTCCACGAACACCCAAGCGCAGCCGCCGAGTTCGTGGCAGATCTCGTGATGAGCGCCAACCGGCGAATTCATAATCTCATACTGGCAAACCCTTCGTTGAAAGGGATGGGCACGACCTTCGTCGCTTTGGCAATGACACCAGCTCCGATGCCGGTCGCCCATATCGCCCATTTGGGAGATAGCCGCGCCTATCTCTTCCGAGAAGGACAGCTCAAGCAATTGACTCGCGATCACACCCTCGTCGAGTCGTTTGTGCAGCGCGGCCTGATTGATGCGGCCACAGCGCTCACACATCCCGAACGCCACATCTTGACCAAAGGCCTCGGCCTGGGCATCGACATGAAACCGGAACTGACCTCGACACCGATAATCCCTCTCGATCTCATCATGCTCTGCAGTGACGGGCTCACGAAAATGTTGGAGGACTCCGCTATCGCATCGGTTCTTTCCCGCGCAAACGGCGATCCTCGCCAAGCCTGCCACGACCTAGTCGATCAGGCGCTGAGCAGAGGGGGAGAAGATAATGTGACGGTAATCGTCGTGGCATACACGCCGCCTACTATCGGGTAATTTCAGCAAATGCGCAGTTTAATTATTGACAAGACTCTATCGACCCTGTAGCCTGCAACTCCAGCTGGACAGTCTTTCCTCCCGCTTCCCTTGTGAACCCGACAGGAGCTTTATCATGCGTGTGCCCGTACTGATTCGTCTCGTCATGTATATGGTCATCAGCGGGCTCTGCTGGGTTCCCGAAGCCATGAGCAGCAATGCGGACAATACCGAACTTGAAACCACCGTCCGGGCTCTTGTGCGGGCCAATGCAGAGAAAGATCTCCCCACCATGTCCAAACTAATAGCCCACGATGCCGACATCATCAGCTATACCATCGGAGGCCGGAAATACGTGGGTTGGTCTAACCTTGAACGGGATATCAAGGAGGAGTTTGAGAAAGTGGCTGCGCTCGACCTTCCCATCTCTGAACTCAAGGTGTGGTCGAAGGGAGATATTGGGTGGTACACGATGGAGCTGGACTATGTGCGTGTCCTTGGCCAAGGACCGGGCCAGGAACGCGCAGTCCTGCCATTACGAGAAACCGGTGTGCTTGAACGTCGAAACGGCCAGTGGATCCTCCTGTCGTGGCATGAGTCCTTCCGCAATGCCAGCGGTGCCATGGCTGTCGATATTCAGCCAAATGCCGCTGCGCCACGCACTGTAGCTTCATCGATCAGCCAACCAGCCGTCCTTGACTTAAGTGGGGAATGGGACATTCTCGAGGTCGAGGACGACAAGCGCTACAAGGCCGCACTCGACAAAGCTGGCAACGGCCCCTACACCCAGCATGGTGGGCGATTCATTACTTCAAAATTTTCCGACCGTCTCTGGCAAGGTAGCTGGCAACAGCCGGGCAACGATCGCGAAGGAGAATTTGAGCTTCTCCTTTCTGAAGATGGAGCCCAGGCCAAAGGCGTGTGGTGGTATTCGCGTGTCGGAACCCAGAAGAACATTCCTCCTCGTGAGCACGGCGGAACCTATCTCTGGAAACGGTTGACTCCGCCGCCATCTGCACGATGACCTCTGCGTATCACCCAGGTCGATACGATCAGCGTTTAGAATATTTGCGTGACCACTTTTTATCCTTGGGAGGTTCTATGCGTCAGGTACTCCTCACTTTACTCGCCGGCATCTGTCTGGCAACCCCTGCTTTTGCAGACGGCGGTCACGACCACCATGCAGTCCCGACACTCAAGAATCAAACGACTACGACCGTCACGTCTCAGGGCGATGTCGTGACCCTCACGTTCGGTCCCATCGACCTCCCCGCCTCTCACGATGGAGACCTGGCAGCCTCGATGCCCAAACATAGTTTTCAGCTTCCCAAAGACAGGTATATGATCGGATACAAGACTGCTGTCTTCACCAAAGAAGGGAAGCCCCTCCCCAAGAACTATCTCCATCACATCCTGATGCTCAACAACAGCAAACCGAGCGTCTCATGCGATGGCGAGCCGTTGTTCTTTGCAGGAGCAGGGCTGGAGATGACCGAGACGCGTTTCCCGGCAGGCTATGGAGTCAAGCTCGCCAACAGCGACCATCTGATGTCGATCGTCGCATTTTATCATAAGGCGCCTGTCACAAAAGATGTCATGGCAACCTTCACTATGTACATGGCGCCTGAGGGGACTCAGGTTAAAGAAATGGACGTGTATCAGGTGGGGGTCAACATTGTGTGTTTCAGCAAGTTCTCCCAACGCGGCCCAAACCAGACGGACGAAGGGATTGAGATTAACACCGGAGTCCAGGTCCACCGTGAGCCGCTCAAGTTTTCGATGGATGGCTGTGTCAAATTCGCCTATCCGCATGGACATGACGAACTCCTCATGATCGGGCTGGACAATAAGACCAAGAAACAGACTTTGCTGCGGACGGTTCCTGACGTCGATCAGGACGGAACCTTTCTCCAGTTTCAGCCACATCAGGTCTATCAGGACGGTCAGGGATTTCCTGTGACAAAAGCTGATGACTATGAAATGGTCATGGTCCATCACCATCCCTTGCAGAAAAAAGAAGCCCAGCATGGAATGGGAAACTATTTGCTGTACATGACCCCTGGCGCCTGTCCAGCTACGTCCCCTTCTCCAGTCGCCCTCAAATAGAAGCCCGATACACCACGGTACC
The DNA here is from genome assembly GCA_031421455.1 of Nitrospira sp. Taxonomy (GTDB): domain Bacteria; phylum Nitrospirota; class Nitrospiria; order Nitrospirales; family Nitrospiraceae; genus Palsa-1315. The sequence goes on along the minus strand of JANOOS010000151.1, from coordinate 15,235 downwards.
TGCCGCACAGTCTGCGGCAGGTACCGCAGCGTTCTCTCCCTCACATAACGTCAAACCCTGTGCCCAGCTACCGTTCAATTTTGTTCGCCAACAAAGTTTTTCCGCCGCCCCCCTACTAAAGATACAAGCTATTTCATCTCATCAAGACTGGGTTTCCCACCTCCGCCTATGCTATTCACAACACTATCCAAAGATGCGTGTCCCGGGCCGCGTGCGGCAGAAGAATAGGGGACTGGTTTAACTCGGACCAGATCACGGGCGAACGTTGCATTGTCGCTCTGGGACTGGGTTTGCTCGAATTCCCAGTAAGCACAGGGACATCTTGATGCCACAGAGTGAGCCGGTCACCATCCTGATTGTCAGCGAGCAGGCTGAGTCCATTAAACTCATCACTGTCAGTTTGCGTGGATTCTTTCCCGGCTGCCGCGTGGATGTCGCCTATTCAACCGAAGAAGCCCGCGCATGGGCGGCATCTCAGGAATGGGTCTTCATCCTCATCGACGAACAATGCCTCGCCGGGAACGATGCTTCACTACCCGCCGAACTCAAACGTCACGTACCGTACGTGGCGAGTATTCTGCTCAGCGACCGTAGCGATTCAGCCTCGGCACTTCAGGCACTCCAAGCCGACGTCGATTTTTTCCTCTCGAAGAAATCTCCGGCCTTTCTCACGGAACTCCTGTTCTGTGCCAAAAAAGCCATCGAAACACGCCACATGAGAATGACCCTGGACCACGCACTCGAACGCCATCGTGGGCTCATCGAATCGCTCAACGACATCGCCTATGAACTGGATGCCGGCGGATTTTTTGTGACAGTCAGTCCCGGTATCGTCATGCTATTGGGTTACTCGCCCGATGAACTCATCGGATTGCCCTATACCACGATCGTTCCTGCCGACCAGGCGTTGGCGGCTCGCTATCGCCTCAACGAACGTCGATCCGGAGCGCGGGGCGCCAGCCGCGTTGAGTTGACCCTGCGACGGAAACCCACGCAGGATAACAAGACGCTGACTCTCACCGCGGCGGTGAACGCTCGCGGACTCTATGACCCGCTTCGCCGATTTCTCGGCACAGTGGGATTGATCCGAGACCTTTCCCCGTCCAAAGAACAAAACACGACGATTCAGCAACTTCACCAGCAACTCCTGGAGAAAGAGGCACTGCTCGGGCTGGCCCAGAAAGCCACCCTGTTGTCGCAACAGCTGCACGATCCGCTGGCCTCGCTACTGACGCAGTCGCAACAGCTCCTTATTGCCATTCGCGACGCACGTCTGGACGACCAAGCCGAAATACTCGCCGCCCACGCCGCAGAAGCAACGAAACTCGGAGCACAGTTGGCGGAGGCCCTCCACAAGAGAGAAGGTGGCCCCTTAGGACCGACGATCAATGAGGTTCTTGACGACGCACTATTGCCCACAACCTCAGCCATTGTGGATGGTGCCGGCATCATACGGCAATACCCCGCTCACCTCCCTCCCCTCGTTGGGAATCGCGAACAGGTCACGAAACTCATTCTCCATCTCTTGAACTATGCACAGACCTATTTACTGACGGTCGGCCGCACGCACCGACTCATTGTGAGCACACGCGCAGTGGGATCTTCCTCCACCTCTGCTGACGCTCCCACCCTATTTCCCCTCACCCCACCTACTGAGATCGAAGTCGAGCTGCTTGAATCCGACATCGTGTGGTCGGCAGCATTTCCAGCGACAGTGCCCTCGTCCGTTGATCTCCTCGAGTCGTATGAGCTCGTCCGTCAACTGAACGGCGCCCTGGATTTGTCGGCTCCGATGCAAGGCCCTTTTCGCATGATCCTCCGTCTGCCGGTTGCCTCACAGCTCCCTTTCGATATACCCCCGCTGCCGATTGCCGTCCCTGACACCGAACCCGCACTCACGCCGACCACGAAAAACGACAGGCCGGCGCCTCTTCCAACTGCCGACCCTGACAAACCGAAGCAGGAACGACGCCATGTGCCTCGAATTCTCACTACTCTGCCAGCCACGATTACCGTTGGATCAGTCGCATGGGATGGTACCATTTCAAACCTCAATCTCAGAGGAGCCTGCGTCACACTCCCAGGCAATTTCCCCACCGTTTCGCCACAAGACGCGTATGTGGTGGTCAAGACGACCGTGGGCATTCTCGAGTTACAAGGTAGGGCACAGGAACGGTCAGTCTCGCTTCAAACCAAGACACCGACCTCCCAGTTGATTGTGATGTTTGAGCCCCTCAAGCAAGAAGAAGACGCCGTCCTTGCCTCACTAGTCCAAGCGGCGCAGGAACAAGCTATTCCATTCTCTCTTGAAGTACTGCTTGCGTTAGAACCACAGGGCAATCTGATTGCTAGTAACCCTCTCGTACTACACGAACAGAAGGACTTCGACCAGCGCGAGGCTGTGCGAGTACCTTTGCAACTGCCAGTCCGGCTCGACGTCACAGACCCTGCCGGCAGAAGTTACCGCCTTGAAGCACTCACCAGCAACCTCAGCCGAGACGGCGTCTGTCTTCACCTCGATGCTCGCCCTGAACTCCTGAGCGGTATGGCTACGCTGCACTTTGCCGTCACACAGACCCAGAAACATCCAGGAACCCATGAGCCTGGTGTGCCAGATGCTGCACTGCCTGCCCGGATAATCTGGTCGGCTCCTGATCCCACAGCGCCGAGTGAGTTTCGTCACCAAGGCTCCGCCCCTGCCCTTCGGGTCGGCCTCCGCTTTCAGGGCCTCACTGTCTACGCTGAGCGCGAAGTGAACCGTGTTGTCCTGCAGCATCTGTCGTCCCCTGGCGAATTGGAACCCTCCTCGCAACAGACGTCGGTCGTCAGTATTCCGCGAGAGTGCCGGAATCTACGCGGCCAGGCGATTGTGATCACTGACGACCATCTTCGCCAATGGGTCACACCGAACACACCGGTCGTCATCATCTCTCCCGGCTATGGTCAGACCTCGTTGGACGCCATTACCTTGTCGTACTACTTGGCGCATCACCGGCTCCGAGTTTTGCGTTACGACCACACCAACCATGTGGGGCTGAGCGACGGCGAACTGCAACAGACAACCCTACGAAGTATGCAAGCTGACCTTCTTAAAGTTGTGGAGTTTGTGCAACATACCTGGCCGACCGCTCCTCTGATTGTCATAGCGAGTGACGTAGCCGCGCGCGTCGCTATCAAGACAGCGGTGCAATCCCGTCCCCTCGACCTACTTCTCCTGATCAATCCGGTCGTCGACATTCAAGCTATGCTCATGACGGTCCATGGGCATGATCTCGTGGCCGACCATAGATATGGGCTCCGACGCGGCATCGCGAATCTGCTCGGGCTCAACGTCAATGTCGATCGTTTTATCGGCGATGTCGTCGCAGGCCATTTCACAGATATGGCCTCTACGATTGCTGATCTGCGTCTCCTTCGCTCTCCGTCAGCCATCCTCACGATTCCCAGCAACCAACTGGGGCCATTGCCTCCCGCCGACCTCCCTCAGGCATTTCTCACCGCGCTGGGAGCCCATACCCGTTTAGCGACAGCTCCCGCACCGTTGCTCGGCCAGGAACTTCCGCTCAGCGAACAGCACCCCCTGGCCTTCCAACAGGTCCTGGAACAGATCGCCACAACTGTCTCGCTGCCGGCCATTCCAGCTGAATTCCGTGCAGACACCCGTCAGATGCTGGCCCGTCAACAGCGCATCGAGATGGAACGCACCTGTCTTCGCCACAATCTCTCCCAGATTACGCGTGAGGCCTTGAGAGCCACGCATCTGCAGCAGCTTCCCCAACTCGGAAATCTCCATGAACATTGGAAGCTCCTGGACGATCTCTACCGGTTGCTCAGCCCGCTCGAACCGGGCTCCATGCTTCTAGACGTGGGAGTCGGTCAAGGCGATTTCGTGAGAGCCGCAATGGTCAACCACGCATACCGCTCGCGACAACGTGGTTGGAGTCCGGAGCGTCCCGTTCAGGTGATCGGCCTGGAGCAGGCTCAAGACTCACTGATGCAGGCCCAACAGAGTCTTCACGCCTTGCGTCGGGAACTCGATACAGACTTCGCAGGTACCCTGACCATCCACCCTCCCCTGACTGCCGAATGGATGCAAGCTGATTGGACCCAGCCCCTTCCGTTCAAGGACCACTCCCTCCATCGCATCGTCTGCAATCTGTCACTCCCATTCGTTCCTTCACCGCTGATCATGATTCGGGAGCTGTACCGCATACTCCATCCACAGGGGCGGCTGATCCTCACAGTCTTCCACCCCGACACCGATCTCTCTGTTCTCTATCGCCAGCATCTGCACAGGGCAAATCAAGATGAATTTAGCCCAGAAGCCCACCTCCTCTTACACTACCTGGGACGACTCAGGGAGGCTATCCGGCATGGATTGCTGCACACCTTCGACCGGTCTTCGCTCGCCTCGTTCCTCCGGCAAGCCGGCATCCTCGCACCTCGCATCCTTTCTGGGCTCGACGGGCACGCCCTCTTCGCCGTGATCGAGAAAGATAAATCCGCTAGCTGAACGTACCGGTGCCGTGTATACTTCAGCCCGTACATCTTTGAACACTTAAATTTTTCATGCTCAGTCCGTAGGCCCGCCGCCGAGCCACGCGGTGCCATTGTGCTCACGATAATTATGACATCCCACGCATCTGATGCTGACATCGTATCGCCTTCCTCCAGCACACTATTGAATATCGTCACACAGTTTGCAGCCGATCTTGGAGCCATGACCGATCTGCTGACACTCGGAAATCGCATCATCCACGAGCTGTGTCATGCAGGCGCCACGACCCATGGAGTACTGTTCCTGCTGGATCGCGAGCGCGAATGCTATCGCCGCGCCAGTATGGTTGGCCCTGTCGCACCAGCGCTTATTCCTCCGACACTGGCCATAAGTCATCCTCTGCCCCTCCATCTGCTCGGAACCAACCGGATCATGACACAGGCCGACTCGGCTGTAGATATCCAAGACCACGACTCCGGAGTCGACACACGCGCAGCCATGGAATCCATGCAAGTCACACGCGTCGTGCCACACCTCAATAAAGGCCGCCTCATCGCCTTCTCACTCCTCGGCGCAGCACAGCCTTTGGCCGGAGAGATTGCACCGAACAAGCTCCTGCTCGCTGCGCTGGCACAAACCGCTACGAATGCGCTGGACACCATTATGCTGTACGAGGATCTCCATCGCTCACACATGCTCATGAAGCGCACCGATCGCCTGAAGTCCCTTGAAACAATCGCCGGGGGCTTCGCCCATGAAATCAGAAACCCCCTCACGTCGATTAAAACCTTTATCCAATTGGCTCCTGAACGAAAAGACGACGCTCAATTTATCCAAGAGTTCAGCAAAGTGGTGCTCGACGATGTGTATCGGATCGAACGGCTCATCCAGGAAATTCTCGATTACGCCCGCTACATGGAACCCAAGCTGACGGACGAGGACTTCAACGACATTGTCGTCTCCTGCCTCTATTTCATCGACGTCAAGGCAGACAGCTACGGGATCAAGATTGAAAAAGAGTTGGCGTCTGACCTGCCTCGTGTCATGCTGGACCGACAGCAGATCAAGCAAGTCCTACTTAATCTTTTGCTCAATGCCATGGACTCGATGGCAAAAGCGGGTGGGCGGTTGCGCGTGCATACCCGCAAGCTCGTGAAGCCGGGAGGGAACGTCTGGGCCCACATCGAAATCGAAGACACGGGTGAGGGAATCCAGGAGACGAATCTCGAACATATTTTCGACCCATTTTTCACGACCAAGCACGAGAGCGGAGAACACGAAGGAACGGGATTGGGCTTGACGATCGTCCATCAAATTATTCAAGAACATCATGGCGAGATCCGAGTGAAAAGCTCGGTCGGCGTCGGCACTACATTTTTCGTGAGCCTGCCCGCGTTACCCGCATAGCCGTCAACACCCTATGGACACCAGTATGAAAAAACGAGTGCTGTTGATCGATGATGAGGCCCGGGTTCGGGCCTCATTGAAGGCAGTACTGGAACCGACCTACGAAACGATCCAAGCCGCCGATGCCCAGGAAGGCCTTGAGCTATTTCGCAAGGAAGCTCCTCACCTGGTCCTTTTGGATGTGATTCTGCCGGGTACCGACGGGCTGTCAGTACTCCAAACCATACGCGCCGAAGACCGGACGGCGCCGGTGATCATGCTGACAGGAACAAAATCGGTCAAAACCGCCGTCGACGCAATGAAGTTCGGCGCAGCCGACTACCTCTCGAAACCCTTCGATGTGGAAGAACTCCGCCTGATCGTCGAACGCGCGCTCAGCGACCAGGAACTCCAACGAGAAGTCAAACAACTCCGTGCGCAAGTCGTTCGGCGCTATGCCTTTCATAACCTGATCGGCAAGAGCCCGTCGATGCAGGATATCTACACCAAGATCGAACAAGTCGCCGACAGCCGCACGACAGTCCTGATCGGCGGCGAGAGCGGCACGGGCAAGGAACTGGTCGCCAAGGCACTCCACTATAATAGCGGCAGGCGTGAGCGCCCCTTCATTGCGCTGAACTGCGCAGCCCTTCCTGAAACGCTCATCGAGAGTGAGCTGTTCGGTCATGAGAAAGGCTCGTTTACGGATGCCACGGCCCGTCGAGTCGGGCAATTCGAACTCGCCAATACCGGCACGCTCTTCCTCGACGAGATCGGCGACCTCAGCGCCATGACGCAAGCCAAGCTGCTGCGCGTCTTGCAAGAACGAGAGTTCACCAGAGTCGGCGGCGTACAATCCATCAAGGTAGATGTGCGTATCGTCACAGCGACGAACCAGAATCTCGAAGACCTCGTTCGCAAGGGGCAATTCCGAGAAGACCTCTACTACCGTATCAACGTCATTGCGCTGTATTTGCCCCCCCTCCGGGAGCGCGGTGAGGATATTCCACTCCTCGCCAAACATTTTCTAGCCAAACGTATCGAGGAAGACCGTCGGACCCCCCAAGAGTTCTCCAAAGAATCCATCGATCTTCTGTCCCGCTATCCCTGGCCAGGCAATGTTCGAGAGATGGAGAACATCATTGAACAGGCGTTCATTTGGTCCAAGGGATCGGACATCATCACACCCGAACATCTCCCGACCGTTCTTAAGAACGACTCCCGGTCCTCCTCGCTTCGTGACGACACGCTCGCCGGGCGACTGTCGCTTGAAAAAGCTGTCATGGAATTTGAGCGAGAAATTATCTTGGATGCCCTCAAGCGAACGAACTACATCCAAACTCATGCCGCCAACCTGCTGGGAATCAGCCGTCGGATGCTCAAGTACCGAATGGACACGCTGGGAATCGGACGTCCGGATCAGGAAGTCATCGTCGAACCTCCAGCCGTAGTGCAGGAATAGCACAGTTATCGCTCTTCACTGCGTCTTTTTTGCACAGTTTGCTAGAGGTTTCCTTGCTGGTATACGTAGTGTTGCGTTCAAGAAAACTACATATGGGCCTCCATCATGGACAAGCCACACTCTATTGAGTTAGTGCTGCTAACTCACTGAAATGGAACGAGAATTGCTTCGAATGTACGTAGTTGGCCATAGAGGACACCTGTGAACGTATCTGTGACTCAGGAATCGACAAAGAATAAGCCGACCCTGCTCGTAATTGACGACGAGGCAGGACCTCGTGACGCGCTGAGAGTGATTCTCCGCCCATTTTTCAATGTAGAGACAGCGGAATCAGGCAGTGCAGCGATAAACGTCCTGAATTCCCAGCGGATCGATCTCATCACCCTCGATCAAAAACTTCCAGATCGCCAGGGCATGGATCTGCTTCAGGACATCAAGCAGCACCACGCCGACGTTGAGGTCATCATCATCACCGGATACGGAAGCTTAAAGTCTGCCATGGAAGGGATACGCCATGGCGCCGCCGGCTACCTGCTCAAACCTTTCAACGTCACGGAATTGCTGTCGCTCGTCAAGCAGACCATCGAAAAGAAGCAACGGCTCGATTTCCTCAGACATTTTATCGGGACATCAACCGGCCTCTGGGGATCCGAAACCGAAAGCGCGCAAGCGTGGAAGGAATTATTTGCGGGATATCAGGCGATCGGAAAGCCTGCATCAGATAATACCTCCTGCGCTGAACAAACACCGGACCCTCTCCCGTTGCTCTCCGACCTGCTTGAAGCCAAGGATCGCCAGTTACTCAACCACTGCAGCCGAGTCAGTTTCTACGCCACGCTCTTGGCCAATCGCATCAACCTGACACCCGCTGAACAGAAATCATTGGCGCTGGGGGCATTCCTCCACGACATCGGTAAGATCGGACCTGAACCCTATCGATTTGCCGACGATGAAATCACTGTGACCGGAGAATCGATCGGCAATCGGCATCACCCTGAGCAGGGTGCGAAGCTCGTGTCACCGTTGGGCCTTCCCGCAGAGGTGGGACAGATTATTGCTTATCACCATGAACGGTGGGATGGGTCAGGTTACCCATTTGGACTTCAGAAAGAAGGAATCCCTCAACTAGCTCGCATTGTCTGTCTGGCTCAAACCTTCGACCATCTGACCGCGGAACTTCCTGACAGAACACCCCTCTCGATTGATGACGCCTGCCAACAGATGCTTTCGTATGCCGGCACCCACTTCGAACCGAAGTTGACGAAACTCTTTTCCCGCGTCATTCAGGAGTGCAAGGCGTCTCTCCCTGCCATGGCGATTGCGACTTCCCCGACCAACTGATCCGACTCCTAGCTCAGAGCTCGTTTAATGGTTTGTTTTGTTCGACCAATTAACCAATAACCAAATAGACAAAAGAACCAGATAAACCAAACAGACCTGGTTATTCAGGCCTCTTTCCCTTCGCTCCCGCAATGAGTTCCGCTGCCGTTTCACGCACCTTTTTCGTAATGGTCAGACCGCCCAGCATTCGGGCGATTTCCTCTTCTCGTCCCATCCCCTTGAGCCCTCTGACCGAGGTGGATGTCCGTCGACTCTCCAATCCCTTTTCCACCAGCAGATGATGCTCCGCCTGGGAGGCGACCTGCGGAAGATGGGTGATGCAAAATACTTGATGAAATGATCCGAGCTTGCGTAGTCTCGTTCCCATAGCCGCAGCGACTGCTCCACCGACTCCCGTATCGATTTCGTCGAAGACCAGAACCGGAACCTGGTCCATCTCGGCCAATACCGTCTTGAGCGCCAGCATGATACGCGAGAGTTCTCCACCGGATGCCACCCGGCCCAACGGTCTCGGCGGCTCACCAGGATTGCTTGAAAGCAGAAACTCGACTCGATCACGCCCCACAGATCCAAGTCCCTCGACCGACTCATCGCTCGACACCGTGACCTGAAAGATTGCCTGCTCCATTTTCAACGCTGCCAGCTCTGTTCCCACCAGCGTCATCATTCGCTTGGCCGCATCAATTCGTTTTTGGGACAGCTGCTGCGCCAGTGTGTGAAGTAGTCGAACCTCTTCATCCAGGCGCGCGGTCAACTCAGCAGCTCTCTCTTCATGACTGCCCAATTGCTGAAGCTCCTCCTGAGCACGACTGCCGGTCGCAACTACCGCCTCAACCGATCCTCCATACTTTTTCTTTAACTGTTGGATCAGATCGAGTCGGTCTTCCACGACAGCCTGCCGGTCAGGATCGGCCTCTAACTGTTCCGCATAATCGCGCAACTGCCCAGCAAGTTCTTTGAGTTGGATCACCGACTCCGCAGCCACCTGTTCACAATCACCCATCGACGGATCGGTCTGGGCCAACTCTGCAAGGGCTCGCCCGATCCGCCCCAGCCTGATGAGAACAGCCTGCTCATCTGCCTGCAGCTCGACATGAGCCTCGTGAGCCAACTCTCTGAGCCGATGCGCATGGACCAGCCGCAGCCGCTCGCTACGGAGCAACTCATCTTCATCAGGCAGCAGACTGGCTTGCTGGATCTCCTGGGCCTGGAAGCGCAACATATCTTCACGTCTTGCACGATCGGCGGCGTCGCTCTGCAAAGCATCCAACTGCGCGCGTAATTCCCTCCAGCCCTGGTAGGTCTCTTCATACCTCCCACGCAGTTCGTAAAGGCGTCCGAACGCATCGAGGGCATCTAATTGCTTGGCAGTGGCCAAGAGCGATTGCTGCTCATGCTGGCCATGGATATCGACGAGGGTGCCCCCCAGCTCTTCCAGCACACGCAGAGGGCAGAGGCTGCCATTGACATACACCCGATGGCGCCCCGATCTGGAAAGCACGCGTCGAAGAATCAACTCAGACTCGTTCGGACCGATGATGTCGTGGAGCCGCAGGCGTTGAAGGAGTGGATGGCGGTCTGGGAGATGAAAGGCCGCTTCAAGCTGAGCCTCGTCTTCTCCGGAACGGATCTGGTCGGTCGAGGCGCGCCCGCCGACCAACAGGGCGATGGCGTCGATGAGGAGAGATTTACCGGCGCCGGTCTCACCGGTCAGAACTGTAAACCCGGAATGAAATTGAAGGCTCAGCTGCTCAATGAGCGCGAAATTGACAATGCGCAACTCGGCGAGCATTGCGGCAGGTGACTACAATCCTTATTAGGCTGAACCGGCTGGTTGCGCCAGCAGCGAATCGATCATGTCCTTGAACTGCCGCTTCGGTCGAGCGCCAACGAGCTTTTCCACGACCTGCCCGTTCTTGAAAAACAGAATGGTCGGGATACTCATCACCTGATAGCGGCCTGCGACTTCCGGATTTTCATCGGTATTGAGCTTCCGCACCTTCATCTTCCCCGCATACTCTTTGCCCAATTCCTCGACGATCGGAGCGACCATTTGGCAAGGACCGCACCAGACGGCCCAAAAATCTACCATCACGAGCTCGGAAGACTTCATAACCTCTGCATCCCACGTCGAATCTTCGACTTTCAGTGCATCACCTGCCACGTCACATTCCTCCTTAGCTAAACACACTGTAACCCTTGGAAATGGTACGGCATCGTATACCAGCCCTCTTCGAGGAGTCAAATCCGCTCAGTTCATCGTCCAATCCCACCACCCATCTCAGGCTGGGGCATGTCCGATTGTGCTCTCCCATAGGGCCCTCCTGGCACAGCCCAGGGCAGCCCTTTCTCTCCAATCAGTAGTGGGCTGAGGATATTTCGAACCACTGCCGTACCGAAACTCTCCGTCCAACCGATCCCGGTCAGGCTCAACATGAAGCTATACTGCTGTCGATCGGGGAACTGTAAATAATAGAGCCCCAGAGACCAACACTTGCATGGATTCTGGTAGAGAGCAACGACATCGTACTCCGGGCTCTTGCCGGTCTTCACGTCGTAGTAGCCCTTCGCCCCGACCGTCCAACCCCAGGGTGTGCGAAACGCCCCTCCCGCTGTAAGAAATTGGATCTCAGAAGTTGGGGCATAGACTTCATTGAATGAAATTGGATTCCATACGTCTCCACGACGGACACGATTACCATCGTGCGAAAAACGCTGCCCCACTTCAAGATACCAGTAGTTGGACTGTTGAATTCGGAGGTTGGTGTTGAATTGACTTAACGACGATCGGTACGGATCGAAAAATGCATCGATGGTCATATACTGGTTAGTGGCAGGCACCTGACTGGAGCCCGTGCCTAGACCCAGGCCGGACGCGGCAGCGGCCAACTGAGCCTGAGTGTACTGAGGGGTCGTATTGCCGATCGCGACCCGCATCCAGAGATCGGAAAATTTCTTCCCCTCAATGGCCACTGTCGCCGGTTGCAGCGGTTGCGTGATCGACCCGAACAGCGGGGATGCGCCAGGGGTAAAGTCCCGGGCTCTCGTTTGCACGGCGCCCGCGTGATAACTCTGGGCCATCGTGAAATCCAGCCAATTGAAACTGCTGCTGCCGGCTTGCTCCAACAGCCGGCTGCGGATCGCATAGGTCAGCAAGTTCTTCTTCTGCAGATCGTCCACCTGATCGATCTGAGTCAACTGCGACTGATTCGTCTGTGGAACATATTCATACATGACGCTGGGCTCAATGGTATGCAGCAAGGTATTGCCTTCGCTCGTCCTGAAGCGCCGGCTCAGCTTCGACGTTGCATCGAGCGCTGCCCAGAAGGTCTCGCGATGCTGGCTTTCAGGATTGTTCACCCCCCGCGTGTAGTAGGTCTCGCGCACTTTCACTTGAGGGGTCAGGCCCACGATGTGCCCGAAATCCAGCACGTCGGTCGACAGTCCCGGCAACACATCGATTCGATTCTGGGCAAAGCCCTGTTCACGATAAAAGTTCACGAAATTCATATCCGTACCCAGCAAGACCGGCGAATTAAATAAGGAGTGATTCGGCAGACTGTACCCGATTTCCGGCAATCGCTGAAACGTATCGCTCCCTCCTGATTGCAACGGCTGCAAGTATTGACCAAGCAGGTAGGCCTTTCCATAACCCAGACGTTGAGTCGCCACCAAATTCGATTCGCTGCTGGGAAGGGCCCGCTGAACTCCCGAGTTACTCAACTGTTGCAGATAATTCGGGTCAGTCACCAAGTTGGCTTGGACACGAAGCAACAAGTCCGGCGTGAACTGCTGTATATGGGTTCCGGTGATCACAGCCCGAGTCTGCTCCGCACTTTGCCCCATTGGACTCACACCGGCCACATCGGGTAACTCTGTCTGCCGCAACGCACTGACCAACCACTGCCCACGCGATTTCCGGTCAATCATGTAGCGATATTTCAGATCGCCCCCGTAGCCGAGACTACTGTAATAGGAGGGAGAGATCGTCAGATCCTGGCTCGGATTGATGGCCCAAAAGAAACTATCTTGGAGGTGCATGCCGAATCGACTGTCGTACCCGACAATGGGAAGAAGGAACCCGGTGCGCCGCTTGTCAAGCGGATAGGTCATGGTGGGAAGTGGAACCATCGGAACATCGTTGACACAGAGCCATCCACCGGTAAAAGCCACATTGTCGCCGGCATGCAGGTCAAGATCCTTGAACTGAAACCGCCAGGCAGGAGTCTCACCCTCCTGCGCATCGCAATTCGTAAACCGGCCCTCTTTCACCCGATAATGCTCATCTGAAAACCGTTGAATGAGACGCCCCTCCACCGAGGTATTGGTGGCTTTAAGATAGACCCGTCCGTGCGTGATCACCCCCGCTTCGGTATTCACGTTGAGTTCCAACCGTTCGGTTACCAGATCGGATTTAGGATCGGTGAGTCGGACGTGGCCCGTGGCAATCACGATACCGGGCAGTGCTTGAATGGTCATATGATCAGCCGTCAGGCGCAGAGTGCCCTGATTCACCACCACCGAACCATCAGCTTCGTAGACTTCTTGTTCTTGTAGATAATCGATTCGCGCTGCGGTGATATCGAGTGGAGCCCTTCGGACGATGTCGTCGTCGCTGGGGAACCTTTCCCATTCCCTGCCGCACTTCCAGTGTACGGCAGCAGTACCCCCAACACCAACCAACCGATCAGGCACATCCACAGCCGCATCGCGTTCCCTGCCATCTCAGCCCCGAAGCGGCGAAAACCCACAGCCACGGAACCATGCCTGGCACTCTCCCACGAGCATGAGCGATCCCGTGACACAGACCAGACCATCGGGCGTCGCCAGTTGTCTGGCCAGCGCCATCGCATCGCTGAGCAACGGCATGACATGCGGATGAAGCAGCAGACCTTCGAGCTTCGCTCGAAGGTCCTGCGCAGAGGCAGAGCGTGGGAGATCTGCCTGCGTCAATACCACCTCATCGACAAGGCCCCTCAGCGGCTCGAAAAAGCCTCGATGATCCTTATCGCGCATCATCCCAAGGACAAGGACCACCGGACGGGACGGGTGAGATCGGTCGGAACGTGCGAGGAAATCAGCCAACACCGCTGCAGCAGCAGGATTATGCGCGCCATCCAGCAGGATTGTCGGATGGCGATCGACCACTTCCAATCGTCCGGCCCAGTTGACCTCACGCAATCCCGCGCTCACCGCCTCGGCCGTGACAGCAATTCCATGGGGAGCCGCCGCCTCCAACAGCGCCAGTGCACAGGCCGCGTTATCCAGTTGATGGCGTCCATCCAAGCTGCATGTCAGTCCGTCATAGTGCGTGCTCAGACCATGATAGGAAAATTGCCTGGGCTCCTCCCCCTCTGTGCGGAAATCCTCATTCAGGCGAAACACCGGCGCCTGCCGTTCCCTTACTACCTGTTCGATCGTCCGCCATGCGTCATCCTCAAGCCGGCCCAGCACCACCGGTACCCCCTGCTTGATAATGCCGGCCTTCTCATAAGCGATCGCTGAGAGCGTATGACCGAGGTACTCCTGATGGTCGAGGCCAATCGTCGTAATCGCGCAAGCCAAGGGCGTGACCACGTTAGTTGCGTCAAATCTGCCACCTAGCCCAACCTCCAACACTGCCACGTCAACCCCTGATTCGGCAAAGTGCTGCAATGCCATCGCCGTCGTATATTCGAAGAAGGTCGGCGACAGATCCGGTTGGCAGAGAGCCTGAAGCTGTTCAGTCAATTGTGCCACCCGGGATTCAGAAATTATCTCGCCATTGACACGGATCCGCTCCCGGAACTCCACGAGATGGGGCGACGTGTAGAGCCCCACTCGATACCCAGCCGCCTGTAACACAGCAGCGGCCATGGCAGCGGTAGAGCCCTTTCCATTCGTGCCGGCGATGTGCAGTGTGCGGTACTTGGTCTGCGGCATACCGAGACGCACCGTCAACGCCGTCATCGTCGCAAGGCCCAGCTTGATCCCATGTTTTTGCAGACGGAACAAATAGGTCACGGCAGAGGAATAGGTCATGGTGTAACCAGGCAGGAAGGAGGCTAGCCAGGATTCTTCATGCAAGAGATCCCGGCTTAAAAATGCGCCACGAGGGTGCTTAAGGTTTCTTTCAGCTGTTTACGCTCCACGATCATGTCGATCATGCCATGTTCCAACAGAAACTCGGCTCGCTGAAACTGATCCGGCAACTGCTGTTTGATCGTCTGCTCGATCACGCGGGGACCGGCAAATCCGATCAGCGCTTTCGGTTCGGCGAGAATCACATCGCCCAACATAGCGACGCTGGCGGTGACGCCCCCGAACGTGGGATCGGCTAACAGACAAATAAACGGGAGTTTCGCCTCGCCAAGCTTGGCGACAGCAGCAGAGGTCTTGGCCATCTGCATGAGGGAAAGAATCCCCTCTTGCATCCTGGCTCCTCCGGAAGTCGTGACCAAAATGACCGGCAGTCTGGCCTCCAGCGCGCGATCGATCGCCCGACAAATCTTTTCGCCGACGACCGACCCCATGCTGCCACCCATAAAACTGAAGTCGAACAGGCAGAA
>JANOOS010000150.1:0-4344 GCA_031421455.1 Nitrospira sp. | reverse complement strand
GGGTGCTTCACTGCGGCAGATTCTGAAGAATCGGAATGACTCACGGCGCGCTATCCTAGTCGGCAAGAGGGGGAACTGTCAATTTGAACGACCCTGGTCGTTCGTGAAGCGTCGCTCGGGAGTGGAGTTGCTGGTTTCTAGTTTCAGGTTTCATGTCGTCAGGAAACAACCTCCGAAAACTAGAAACTTGAAACTAGAAACCCTTGAACCAGATACGCTTCACGGGTGTCGAGACAGACTTCCTCGCAGACTGTTGACAAACTACTTGAGCACCTCGAAACCATGAGCACATGAATGCCCACAGACTCTCTCGGAATTCTTCGCAGGCTGTTCAGCAAGGCCAGACTTCTCACACCCTCCCACCCTGGCGCGCCGAGACGCGCCTTGTCCCAAGCAAGGCCGCAGCGAGCGAATAAAGATGATCCTTCCAAGCTCGCTCATTACCTTCTTTCAAGGGGTGGCTGGCTTGGTCCCCAACTGCGCACGTCGAACGACCACTGCTTCATCGTGGGGGTTCCGTGAGCACGGGGGACCAACCAGTCCACCCCTCCTCCCTGCTGGCGGACTTTTTCAGCATCCTGCTAATCGACCAAGTGATGCTCGAGCGCATAGCGAATCAATTCGGCGGTGGTGGTGAGTTGCAGCTTATCCAGGAGGCGGCCTCGATAGGTACTGACGGTCTTGACACTGAGAATGAGGGACTGCGCGATGTTCTTGAGAGACTGGCCTTGGGCTATTCGTACGAGAACTTCACGTTCTCGCTCCGATAATGTGGCAGGGACGGGATCTGCCGAACTCTTGCTCAAGCTGCCGGCCATATGCTCCCCGATGGAGGCGGTGACATACATACGACCGCTCAGAACTTGCTTGACGGCCCTGGCCAGCTCTTCCGGTGCGGTCTGTTTGGTGAGGTAGGCCATGGCCCCTGCACGGAAGACACGAACGGCATATTGCTCCTCAGGATGTAGGCTCAAGACCATCAGTGGGAGTCTGGGCCTTGTACGGTGTAGCTCGCCTAGCAGCTCCAATCCACTCTGATCGGGAAGATTGATATCCACGATCGCCAGATCCCAAGGCTGCTGCTGCACTGCAGCCATCCCTTTTTGCCCGCTATCGGCCTCACCGACTTCGACCAGGAGGAAGGTCTCCTCAAGAATCTGTTTCACGCCCCGGCGTACAATCTCGTGATCGTCGATCACGAGAATTTTTACCGGCTGCGTCGCAATCATGGGGCGACGCACTCCGTCACTGGCAGGGAGGCGTAGGCCCTGGTTCCGACTCCGGACTCTCCTTCGATATGAAAGCGGCCGCCCAGGAGGGAGGTCCGCTCCTGCATTCCTTGAAGCCCAAAGGATTGAGGCCTGGCCATCCTTTCGCGGGAGATGCCACTTCCGTTGTCAGTCACTTCCAACGTGACCATGGCGCCATCCCGGTACAGCCGCATGTGAACCTGTGAGGCGGCAGCGTGGCGCATCACATTCGTCAGTAATTCCTGCGCAATTCGAAATAGCGCAGCAGATACTTCGGGAGGCAGCGTGATGGATGACAACTCCGGAGCCGCGTCTATCGCGCAATGCGCGCCCGTACGATTCTGGAACGTCGCGGCAAGGCATTCCAACGATGGGACCAATCCGAGATCGTCCAGCATCGCGGGGCGCAGCGATGCCGCTGTCGCTCGAACAGACGCCAAGAGCGCGTCGACCGATCCTGACATGGCTTGGACGTTGTTCAGTAGATCCTCGCCGCCGGTTGGAGTAGACGATTTCGCGAGTCTCCTGCCGAACCATGCCAGATCGAATTTCAAGCCGGTCAAGGCCTGTCCAAACTCGTCGTGCAACTCCCGTGCAATTCTGCGTCGTTCCTCTTCTACAGCTCTCTGTACCCGGCGAGCTTCGCCGCGTAATCGAACATAGGCCAGCCGGAGTTCCTCTTCCATATTTGTAGACGGAACGACGGACTTAGGGTGAGACATCGTCATCGGAGAGCCTATGGCCTTGATCATGTTGTTCTTGCTTACTCCTCGACCGAGAACGTGAGACGATGAGGCCGTGACGCGGTCGGTAACTGGGTACTTCATATCGTTGTGAGTATCGGTTCAGGGTAGATGTCTGCGGAGATACAGGTGCCTCGACCCACCGTAGATTCGATCTCCAGGCGACCGCCGATCTTCCGAACCCGCGCGTCCATCTGCGAGAACCCAAGGCCTTTTGCCCGTCTTTGCTCGACGTCGAAGCCTGATCCGTTGTCGCGAATGGTCAAGCGAACTCGTGAGCCGATGGGCCGAAGGGTAATCACAATTCTGCTGGCCTGAGCGTGATGGACGCAATTGTTCAAGGCTTCCCTCGCGATTGTGACAAGTTCACGTGCTTCTTCGCCGGTCAGAATCTCCTCTGCCGCCCGGTCGATCTCCACATGAATCCGTACTTGACTCATCCTCTCAACCGTCTGGGCGAGGGCCTGTAACTCGGTGACCAGCCTAAACGGATCCACGCAGTCAGACTCCACCGTCAGAATCATGCGTCGGATGTCTTGGATGACCGAATGGAGCTGGTCGGTAGCCAGATCGCGGGAGCAGGGCGCAGCTTGTGGCACCCCCTCACGCATTCCAGGGGTTTGCTCAATGGTCAGCCTGATCGCATAGAGCGCTTGCAGCACAGATTCGTGCAATTCCCGTCCGATGCGGCTGCGATCGTGAAGCAGATCGCTCAATCGCTGTTCGGATGCTGCGAGGGCCGTGGTGAGGCTACTTCCGACCTGTCCATGTAGCGGGCAAGCACAGGACTGGTTTCTGTCGTGTGAGATCCTCGGGGCGAGAGCCGCATGCTGGTGCGCCGGCTTGCTGAGGGATTGCCGAAACCCGTCGAGAATCTGGAATCCCCGGCGATCTTTCATTGGAGTGCCCTTTCCAATCATGTGGCGTGGAATATTTATCGGAATCTTTCCTCGCGCGGATTCCTCAGTTTCAGAGCACAGCATTAGTACGCGCCTCTCATGTATTCCGTCACCTGGCGGTTCCGCCAGGTGACGGAATACGTAGATTATGAAAAACAGTAGCCCAAGGAAACGATGCCACCTTGATATTCTCTAGAAGGGAGACCGCTGATGCGTCGAATAAAAGATATCGAGTTCAGTGAGAATGGTTTTGTTGTGAAAACATTGCGCGGGGAGCAGCTTGCCCAATCGTATCGCCTCCGGCATAAAGTATTTGCCGAGTCACTGAAGTGGGTTCCTGAGACGAATGACAGACAGGAGAAGGATCTGTACGATAGGTGGGGAACATCCGTTGGCCTGGTCAGAGATGATGGCGCCGTGGTTGGGGTGGCTCGACTGCTTCCCTCTTCCGGACAATTCATGCTCGAAAAAGAGTTCGGCGCCTTGCTCCCGGATGGCTACCGAGTCAGAAAAAATTCAGATACTGCCGAGATCACCCGACTTGCGGTCGATCCTGAAATCCGAGATAGGGGACTCTCGTCCAAGATGATGCTGGCGCTATTGAAAGGCGTCTATCAATGGGCGGTTGAAAACGACATTCGGTACTACTACCTTGAGGTCGAACACCGATTCTTTCGCACGCTTCGAGCGCTAGGGTTCCCTTGTGAAATGATAGGAGCGCCGGTGGTGCTTCCTCCAGCTGGAGCCAGTTCCGTGGCAGCGCTGTACGACATGGTTCGATTTGACGAAGAGAACGCAATCAAAAAGCCGCAGTTGCTGAACTGGATGTCCTCGATTGAGACGCTACAAGGGGAGATGATCGTGGGTCGGACTTCTGCTTATTCTAACTCCGAGCGGTTGGCAGTAGTGGGTGAGGCGGCGTGATGATAGAGGAGGTGAACCTCGCCCCAGGAGAGGCCTGTGGTCTTCCTGTGGAAACTCAAGGGAGCCGACTCTGATTACACTACATTCGGGAGGCCGTGTTGGAGGGCGGTCGCAACCGCATGGGATCGCGAGGTGACATCTAGCTTCGAGAAGATGCTTTCCACGTGGAACCGTACGGTTCGTTCCGTCACGCCTATGATTTTCGCGATCTCCCAGTTCGTCTTGCCATTTTTCACCCAGTTTAGGATCGTCATCTCACGCAGCGTGAGTTCCCTGACGCAGGGAGCAACCGCGTGCGAACTCTTTGGGGCAGTGCGTAAGAGGGCAAGATGGACGTGGTATCCAAAGTACTCGACTAGCGGCACATAGCGCTTTGCATCCACTCGTTCAGCAGAGGCAAATGAGCAAAAGGTTCCGACTCCGCATGCGGGGTCCGCTGATCCTGTTGTGATCCCATCCCCTAGACCATACTCCTTCGCCGCTGCCATAAATTCGCGCTGTTTGTCCGAGCTTGCTGACTTATAGGTG
>JANOOS010000149.1:0-1690 GCA_031421455.1 Nitrospira sp. | reverse complement strand
GATCGTAAACGGCCGCAACGACATCTCATATGAGAAGCCGATGATCGGGCCGTCCGACGCCTGCGTGTCGAACTGGAACATGTGCGGATGCAGGTTCGTCTTGCTGGAGAACCCTTGCCGCACATCGTCTTTCAACTCGCTTTTGTAGACGACGTCGATGCAATCCTGCACGTTGCCGCGGATCACCAACGGCATCTGTTTGGCGGGATTCTTCCGGACTTCCTGCTCTTCTTCATGCAGCACGTAGAGCAATCCATCTGGATCCATGATCGCCGGCGTTTTGGCCGTCGCCGTCTTCAACGTGATCGGCAATCCAATCGCGTGGATATTGAAGTACTTCATCGGCGCCCCTTCCGGGCACAGGCTCCAGGGCCCCTGCTCGCCCGGTTTCGGCGGCTCAGTGGAGTTGCTTCCGTCATCGCGGCGATGGATCGGCTCCAGCCACGGCGCCCCGCTGTGGCTTGGAGAGAACGGCACGCGCCGGCCCAAGTGCGGCCGCAACCATGGCCAGGCGATCTTGCCGGTTTGCGGATCGAAGAGAATCTGCTGCCGCTTGCCCGGCGTCGCCGACTTGTAATTCACCCACTCATACGTCGTCTCCGGCTCGCTCAGGGCCTTCTGCCCGTCCCAAGCCCAGTCGTTGACGGTCGAATCGTAGGCCAAGGTCTGCTCTTTCTCGCTGTTCTTCTTGCCCGGCTTGCCTTGCGGCGTGAGCATCATCTCCACCCAGTCCTTGATGGAGACCTTGACCGGGTTGGATTTCCAATCGGTCTTGTCCTTGGTGATCTCGTACTTCTTGCCGCCGTACCAGTCCACCATGGTGCCGACAAGCTTATCCGACGGAGTGCCCGTCTTGATCTTGCCGATGCGATCCGGCAGCTCAACCAGCGGCTTCATCACATCGGTCTGAGAGCCGGGCGCTTGCAGCGTGTTATACACACGCCAGAAACCCCACATGCCCGTCACATAATGTTGCGGGATGTGGCAATGGAACACGAACTCGCCGGCCAGGGCTTGCAGGCCTCCCGAACCGCCCTCAATCACCTGATCGTAGACTTCTGTCGGCCCGATGGACTGCACGTCCAAACGGTCTGAGGGATCGCTGATCGCAGGGAATTTCACCGGCCCGTTCTTCGATAATGCAAAGTCCAGGTTGCTGTTCCCCGGCTGGCGTGCCCAACGGATGGAGCCGCCGTGGAGGTGATGCGAATGCACGATTTCCGAACCGCCCGCCATCCGGAACTTGGCTGGATCGCCGAGATAGGATCGAGGAACGGTCGTAGCCGGGTCGCCAAATGTATAAGACCCGTATGCCATGGACTCGTCGCCGTAGAAACCCATATGGGCCTGAAGCTCGATGCGTGTGCCGTGTGGTTCGCTGCGGTAATTCAGCAGCCGCGCGCCCGGCCGATAGGAATCGGTATGCGGATCGCGCTGGGGCAGCATTTCACCCTTCTTATTCAACAGGCGGAACGCTTCGTCACCGGCCTCATGATAGAAAATCGCGAATTCCCGGAAGTCCGCGCCCTTCGGATCTTCGATCATGACTTCCCAGCCGCTCGCCATCGGCTTGCCGTCGAAGGGGCTGAGATAGCGTGAGCCACGCGGCTCCACGACGAGCATGCCGATCAAGCCCTGGTTGAACTGCTCGCGCGACGCATGCGACCGGAAAAATCGCGCCCCCTCCTGA
>JANOOS010000148.1:0-2053 GCA_031421455.1 Nitrospira sp. | reverse complement strand
GTTGATCGGGGGCCGATCCGATACCAACTCTCTCTTCCTTGCCGAGGAACTCGGCAAGCTTGGAATTACCGTTCGATTCAAATCGGTCGTCGGCGATGAGCAGCAGGATATCGTCGCGGCTATTCACACGGCCGTAAAGCGAGCCCAGATCATCGTCATGACCGGTGGACTCGGCCCCACCGTGGACGATTGCACGAGGGAGGCGGTGGCTTCTGCGACCGGACAGAGGCTTGGTCGTCGCAAGGATGCGTTGGAAGGTCTGACGGCTCGGCTCGCGCAGTGGGGGCGTATACCAAATGCAGCGCAGTTGCGCCAAGCGCTGATTCCATCCGGCGCCACTGTCCTGAAGAATCCGGTCGGCTCTGCGCCTGGGTTTTGCCTGACATGGAAGAAGGCGCTGATCGTTTCGTTGCCCGGCGTGCCGCGGGAAATGGAAGAGATGGTGCGGCAGGAAGTCGTGCCATTGCTGCGCACAGCGCATGAATCGTCTGGCGCGCCTCTACGCGCGCCGATCGTTCGTCAGGTGTTTCATACGTTCGGCTTGGCGGAGGCGGATGTCGATGCCAAACTACAAGGGCTCATTCCAAAAGGAGCGCCGGTCGATCTGGGACTACTCGCATCGCCCATGGGCGTGCTGGTCTCGCTGACGACGAAGGGGAATCGCTCTACTCCTGAGAAGCAGCATGATCTGTTGCAGAAGATGGCGAACGAGGTCCGCTCACGACTCGGTGAATGGCTCTTTGCCGAAGGACGAGACACGATGGAAGAAGTCGTCGGGCGGGAACTCACCAAACAGGGACTCATGCTGGCGGTCGCGGAATCCTGCACCGGGGGATTGATTGGCCATCGGCTCACGCAGGTGGCCGGCTCCTCTGCCTATGTGGATCGTGGCGCTATTTGCTATAGCAATCGGGCAAAGACGGAGATGTTGGGCGTGCCGGCGGATCTCATTGCCCTGCGAGGTGCGGTGAGTAAGGAAGTTGCAGCGGCGATGGCTTGCGGTATTCGTGAGCGAGCCAACGTGTCAGTAGGCCTCAGCGTCACAGGCATTGCCGGGCCGGGCGGCGGGACCGAGAGCAAGCCGGTCGGGCTGGTCTATATTGGGCTGGATGATGGGACCGGCCGGCCGATCGCACGGGAGTTTCGGTTTCACGGCGACCGGAATGTCATCAAACAGCGGTCGTCGCAAGCCGCATTGGATGTCCTTCGCCGCTGGTTGTCGAAATGATCCGGGCGTTTCTTGCTGTTGAACTGTCGCAAGAGCTGAGGGCGGAGCTTGCCCTTGTCCAACAGGAGTTGAAGCATAGCATTGAGCCGGAGCTGAAACGCGACACCCGCATTTCCTGGGTGCAGCCGGCCAAGATTCATCTCACGATGAAATTTCTTGGTGACATGGATGAGCAGGTGATAGACCCGCTACAGACCGCGCTTGAGCAGGCGATCGGAAATAGAGCAGCGGTGAATGTGCCGCTTGAACGACTCGGCGCCTTTCCGCGCCCGCACAGTCCACGCGTGCTGTGGGTTGGGCCGCCGGAGCATTGGGAGAAGGGAGCGGAGGCGAAGCGAATTGCGGAGATCCATGATGCGATCGAACAGGCTTGTGAAGGCTTAGGTTTTCTCCGCGAGACAAAACCGTTTAGTCCGCATCTGACGTTGGCACGAATCAAAGCGGGCGAACGGCAGGCTGGAGCTGCATTGGCAAAGGGCGGTGTACTGGATAGCCCGCTTTCCGTGGGCACATTGGCGATGGAGTCGGTCGTGCTGATGAAGAGTGAATTGAAGCCGACCGGTTCGGTCTATGCGAAGTTGTGGGAGGTAAAAATAGGAGAATAGCGGGTCCTGTCGCCGACCAGCCCGACCGTCCTCGCACCCCGCCCGGTGTAGGGAGGGAGGGGTAGCCCGTTAGTCTCCTTTGCTCGCGCAACGCGCCCGGTTCGTCTGTCCGGTCTATCTGGTCTATCTGGTCGGAGAGATCTGTTCTGTGTTTCTAGTCAACTGATCGCATGGGCAAGACCCACCGGACAGACCAGATAGACAAGACAGACCTGACAGA
>JANOOS010000147.1:0-9549 GCA_031421455.1 Nitrospira sp. | reverse complement strand
GCAGTTCGACGCGCGTCTGCTCCTGCTCCAGATACGCTTCACGCAATTCCTCATGCCGCGACTCCAGGAACATAATCTGCTCCTGAATCAACGACTCGCGTCGCTGGCTCTCCAGACGAAGATGACGATTGATCAGCATTCGTGTGAGCAGTATGGGCACCAGGCCGAGAAGTACGACATCGCCCAAGCTTGTCGAGGGATTCATCACGCGGAGCCCCATGGCCAACGTCAGGCCAGCCAATGCGCAGCAGAGCGACCAGATCGCATGCCGTTTCGATTGTGTGGCGCCGACCGCAGCATGGATTGGCATGACTTTTACCTCTCGGTCTTCCACATCCCCTTTGGACGGAATAGCTTCGGCCTGTTGGCACGAACGGAATCGGTTCGATTGAGTCAGTGATGACCAGCCCTCTCCCGATCCTGCCACGATATTCCAGACTCTGCGCCGCCATAAGCCCTGTCTCTCTCCTTCCCAACAGATGACCCATTGGCACCATTCATCGTCATTTGCGATACAGGATAGTTCCGTCAAAGAGGCCAGTGGCAGACCATGAACGCGAGCCGGCACTGCCGCCATAATGCCTTGAGCAGCCTGACACATCAGATGCGCACACCGTCTTCGATAAGGGCCGAACTGCTGAAGGGCACGCCCGGAAAATTTCATCGCCAGAGTCGCGGTGGTTGGCGTCACCTCGACCACTCGAAATTCGAGTGAACCGGACGCGAACTTATTCCCAAAGTAGGGAAACATCCCGTAAATCTGTGGCAGTGAAAACGGCCTGGCAAGTACCTGCATGACCGACGACGCCTTCTCCATCCCACCAAGATACGCAAAGCGAGGATCGCCGGACATGTGCTCGCAGAACTCATACAGATAAGATGTGAACTCACAGGTGTAGCTGTTCCATGCATTCTTCAGAAACTCTGGCGTCACATGATAGACCGGATCTTTGATGCGCAGATTCAATAGACGACAGAGATCCTCGACTGCCTGACTTCCGGCTATGGCTCCACCCTCACGAGCCAGCGATTTCTCAAGATAGACGACGACAGCCCTGATACTCATCCCACTCAGATCTCTGATCCTGTGTCCCTGTTCGTCCAATCCAAATGGGCGGAACTCCATGATCTCTCGCTCAAGAATCGTGCGGTCCTTCGGCAAGTGATCAAGACTGGAATGCGTCTTGAGTTCGACCTCGTCCGTCACACCACTGCTCATAGGTCACTCATTCCTCTTGCCATCCCCACCTACGACTTTCCCCAATGCCCCCATATAACAGCCACGGCATGCTCTCTTGAAAAGTATCACCCGGCGATAGCGCGTCAATATACATAGGTACACTATTACTTATCAAGTACGAACTATATATTTTATCCTATCTTTAAATACTGGCATTTCAACTATCACTATCCAATTATTTAACCTAGCTATTATTAAATTATGGCATTACAGGTGGGTCAATCGTCAGACAGGCGGGCGGACCGAAGAAGAATGATTTTGATAGCAGAAAGAACGGATGAGACGCCCTGAGAGATGAACCCCAGCAGGAAGGCTTCGGGAGAATCCCGATCAGTTCATTCATCTGGAAATTGAAAATGCTTGCGAATCAATGAGTGAGACGATGCTGCCTCTGGCCAATGCCTCGCTTTAGCGGATCCTGAAAAAGCCTGCCAGCGCAAGAAGACCGTTACTGGGTTGGTTGGGTTGATTTGTCTCGTTTATTTGGTTAACCAGATCAACCGGATAAACAAAACAAACCAGTTTCAGTATCCTGCTAATGCTTGATCGATCGCTTGAGTATCTTCTCGACCGTCGCAACCTTACTCTGCAATCTGCCCGCGTGGCCTTTCCGATAGTCGACTTTGATCGTGCAGGAGATGCGACCGCAATCTTTCTTCATCCGCTCATAACACTTTTTGACAACGGCAAAGACTTCATCCCAGTCCCCTTCGAGCACCGTCCCCATCGGGTTCAACCGGTAGTCCACTCCGCTCTTGTCGATAATATCGAGCGAGCGCGCCACATACTTGCCCACGCTCTCTCCCTTGCCCAACGGCGACATACTGAATTCAAGCAACACCATCGCGCCTCCTTCCTCTATCACCTTACCCCTGACCCCTCACACCTCACCGTTTACCCCTCACCCCTTACGCCTTACCCCTCACGCCTTGGCAGCCCGTTCATCCAGCCAGACCTTCGGATACTGGACCTTGCCCAATAGGCGAAACCCGTCAAGGGCTTCACGCAGCAACGTCCGGCGTTTTTCAAAGTCCGGCTCAGTCGCCTTGGTTTGCTCGCGAAGTTGGCCAAGCCACTCCACAAATGCGGCAAACTCTTCGCCGAAAATCTTCTCCATATCTTCCCTCATGAAGCCAGATAAGGCTGGAGCCACCCCACTCGTGCTGATGGCCACACGCAAATGCCCGCACGCTACGACCGCCGGCATCGTGACCGTGGAGAATTCAGGCTGGTCGACCGACCACAATAAGCACTTCTTCTCACGTGCCTTCGCGAACAGCGCTCGTGAAAAATCCCGGTCCCCTCGAACCATATTCAGCACCAGAATCGCGCTCTCCAAATCGGCATCGCGGAAATGCCGCCCACGATGCACAACTTTCGCTGAGGCGGCCATGTCTTTTAAGAGATCATGTAACGTCGGTGCCACAACGGTTACTTTAGCGCCAGCCTCCAACAACCGCTGCGTCTTTTCCGCTGCCTCTTCGTCTCCCCCGAGCACAAGGACCGGGTACCCCTTCACATCCAGAGACAACGGAAAGCCTGAATTTGCAGCCATGTCGGTTCCTCCTCATTCAGTGACGGGGCGTATCATACAACACCCTGTGAAGCAATGGTCAATGGTCAATGTTTAATGCGAGGAAGGGATGGGCGGGCTAAGAAGCAATGGTCAATGGTGAATGTTTAATGAACGGTAAGGGATGGCTGGCCAGGACGCAATGATGAATGATAAATTTTGAATGTTAAATTGAGAAGACCTACGCCCTGAAGATGCGACGAGAATCAGACGGAGAATTCAACATTCATCATTCCACATTGTAAATTACTAATTAGGTCTCTGCAGGGTCGGCATCGAGCTCCATATTCCAATAGAAATAGTCGCGCCAGCTATCCGGCGTGTTCCGAATCCCGATGGTAATGGTCACAATAGGATTCCAGCGAGGCTTCACCGGCTTCTTCATGAGCTTCATGCCGGCTTCTTCTGGCGTACGGCCGCTCTTTCTGTTGTTACAACGCCAGCACGCCGTCACAATATTTTCCCAGGTCTTCCGCCCACCCTTGGCGATAGGAACGACATGATCGAACGTCAGCTCCTCGGTCCGGAACTTGTGACGACAGTACTGGCAGGCATAGCCGTCTCTTGTAAAGATATTGATCCGGGAGAACTTGACTGCCCGGTGAACATCCTTGAGCCGAACCAGTTTGAGGAGCCGCATGACGGAGGGAAGTTTAATGGAGATCGACACTGCGTGGACCTCTCGGTCGTAGACCTCGAGGACTTCGACTTTACCCTGCCAGAGAAGCGCAATCGCCTTTTGCCAATGGACGACCCGCAGGGGCTCGTACGTCGCGTTGAGCAGAAGGGTCATTTCCATGCCGTAACCTCATTCCCAACCGAGGCTCCTTGTATGAGAGGGCCCAGGTGTAGTATTGGAATACGTGTCTAATTCTATGCCATAAGCCTCGCCCGAAATCAAGCTACTGACGGGTCTACGGACTGTGCCGGTTCCATCGGTCAATCGGCCTAGGAGAAGAAACAACTCCATGCCTGAATTTATTACCGTTGCTAAAGTGGAAGACATTCCTCCGGGAAGCGGGCAAACCGTCGAGGTCCAAGGAATCGGAATTGCCGTATTCAATGTCGATGGATCCTTCTACGCGGTCGACAACACCTGTCCACATGCGGGAGGACCGCTCGGAGAAGGGCATCTGGAAGGCCACGTCGTCGAATGTCCGTGGCATGGATGGCGATTCAACGTACAAACCGGTGAACGACCGGAAAATCCGGCAATCACCGTCGCCTGCTGTCCCGTACGGATCGAGAACAATCAGGTTCAAGTAGCCTTGCCGGAGAACTTCACCTAGCCAGGTCTGTCTGGTCCATTTGGTCTATCTGGTCTATTCGGTCTGTCTCGTGTGTTTGGTTGAACAAAACTAACAAGACAGACCAGATAGACCAGACAGACCGAACAGACCACGTTGTTGGCATCCCGTTATTCCAGCTCTTTGGGTGTCACCCCATCCGCCGCAAGCGACGCGGCATTGACCTTCTTCGACGAAAGGTCGGCATGCCAAATGAACTCCCGTTCGAACCATTGCCCCGTCACCCCCTGATCTCGCAACTGAACCCGTATCTCGTACTGATCCCCCTCCACGTACTTCACCCGCCACTCACCCAATCGGGCCACTCGATTGCGTTCGCTCATGGAACGCACATGCTCAGTCATGGCCTCAAGAATAGTGGGATAGCCCTGAGCCTGATGGGATTGCACCAGCGCAAGGGCCTCGGCGGCCCGACTATCGGGTATAGGATTCAGCAATGGAGGCTTCATCCAGAGATAGTAGGCCGCACCTAAAACGAGCACAGCCACGACCGCATAGTGAATGATCTTCACAATTTAGAAGGAAGGATGTGGAGAGCCGACGGAGGAATGATTCTCTGACATGGATATCCTAGTAAACAGGGTTCGATGGGACGAAGCGAGCCCGCACATGACTACGTTGCATCTTAGGAAGAGCAACAACACGAAGTCAATCCGACTCTATCCAGTCAGACCAGCCGACCGGCGCGCAGCTTGTGAGCGTGAAAGCGGTTATGTTACAAATACAAACCGAATCGAAAAACTTGTACCTTAGGCGGTGAATCACCGATGAAGTTCTTTCTCTACGGAGACCATCTCAACCCGACACAGCTGAGCCGTCGCGCGCCGGAACATCAGTTCCTGATGCGGGCCACTCTTCCCGAACACACCGTCAAATTCTGCAGATGGTCCTCGCAATGGCGATGCGGCCTTGCCAGCGTGACCCCCTCACCGGGCGAACAGGTCTGGGGAGCGGTGTTCGAAGTGACCGAAGAAGACATTAAACTTATGGACCTTTTCGAAGAGGATGTGCCTCCCAGCGCGTTTCGGCAAGTCCAAGTCACTGTGCTGACGGAGGCTGGGGAAAAAACGCTCGTCACCACCTATGCCGCTACCCCGATCGGCAAGTTCAAGCCCAAAGCGCACTATCTCGATTGGGTGATGAAGGGCCTCAACCATTGGAAGCTGCCTGAAGAAGCCATCGATACGTGGAAGTCGTTCGCACCGCCGCAGTGACATAGCCTTCAGCGGACAGCAATCAGCTTTCAGCTCTGTCATGAAGATAACTGAACGCTGATGGCTGAAAACTGACTGCTTTTTATCGATCATCAAAGGAGAACCCATGCCAAAACCCAAGTATCACATCGTCGTCTGTACCAACGCCCGTCCTCCAGGCCACCCGAAACCCTCCTGCGGCAGCGCCGGATCGGCCTCTCTCCTCATGGCCTTTAACATGGGCCTCATGCAGAAGGGTGTGACACCCGGCGAAGTCCTCGTGAGCGGTTCCTCCTGCCTCGGCCCCTGCGAGCAGGGACCAACCGTCGTCGTCTATCCGGACGCCACCTGGTACTCCAAAGTGACCGAAGCGGACGTGGCGACAATCTTGGATGAGCACATCAAGGGCGGCAAGCCGGCAGCGAAACTGAATCCGGATTCAGTTTGGAAGTAAAAAAAGCATTCAGGATTCAGCACTCAGCATTCAGGTTCGAACAAGAGCTACGGCTGATGGTTGAAAGCTATCCTAGCTGGTGCCATGAGTAAGACCGCCACCCATCAAGAACACAAATCCCATGCGCCCAAATCAATTGGGTGCATGGTGATTACCTGTAGCGACACGCGGACCCCCGACACCGATACGAGCGGGCAGCTTATCCACAAGCTTCTCAGGCAATTCGGGCATGAAGTCATCTCCTACCATTTGGTGAAGGATGAACCGGCTCAGATCAAAGGCCGGATCGCCGAAGGCCTGGTTAACGAAGCAGTCCACGCCATCATCATCAATGGTGGCACCGGCATCTCAAAACGGGATTCAACCTTTGAGGCGATCGATGGGATGCTTGAAAAAAAGCTAGTGGGATTCGGCGAGATCTTCCGCTACTTGACCTACCAGGACATCGGCTCGCCCGCGATCATGAGCCGCGCCACCGCCGGCATCATCAAAGGCCGTGTCCTCTTCTCCACCCCAGGTTCAGAAAACGCTGTCCGGCTGGCGATGGAAAAGCTCATCCTTCCGGAACTCGGCCACCTCGTGAAAGAACTCACAAAGTAACGGTAAGGGGTGAGGGGGGGGGTTGAAGCTCATCGAGTGTATTCTTTCATTACCCCTTACTCCTTACCCTTTACCTCTCACCAGCTTCTAGTCTTGGAAAATCTTCGGTTCAGAATACGGCGCCTCCACCGGGATCTTCGACTGCGCATAGCGCTTATAAAACATCAACACATCCCGCACCGAGATCACTCCGACAATCTCACCCGCTTGCGTGACACCAAGGTGCCGCACGCCTAAGTCAGCCATCATGTCATGCGCGTCATCGACCGATTGACTGCCTTCAATCGTGAAAATGGGTGTCGTCATGATCTTCTCAACGTTCATCTTGCCAAGAGGTTTATTGGCTGAGACGGCACGTCGGACGATATCCGTATCAGTGACGATCCCGACCAGCTTCTTCCCCTTCTTCACAAACAGCGACCCGACCCGCGCAGTCTTCATTTTCTTGGCTGCACTCACAATCGATACGGCAGGCCCCACGGTCTTGGGCTGTTTGCTCATAATCTTCGCCACGGTGGACATGCTTCCCTCCCTTTCTATTGCTGGCGCACATAAAAGAAAATCGCCGGTTGCTACTCCTCACACAGTCAGAACAATTTTCCCGAAAAACTTTCTACTGAGCATCTGTTCCTGAGCTGCCCGCGCCTCCTGTAATGGATAGGTCCGATCGATCACCGAGATCAGCCGACCCTGCCCCATCAGCTCCGCCGCCTTCACCAATTCCGCGCGTGTGCCCATATAAGATCCCTTGATTGTGAGCTGGCGAGAATAAACATAGCGAAGATCCAACTTGACCTCTGTTCCTGTGGTTGCGCCACAGGTAATCAGACGCCCTCCTTTCCCCAATGAATGGAGACAGGTATCCCACACCTCCGGACCGATATGCTCGATGACAACATCGACCCCACGCCCTTCGGTGAGCAGCATCACACGCTCCGCGACCTTTTCACTCGCATGGTTGATCACGGCATCGGCCCCCAGGACCACGGCTTTGGGAATCTTGTCGTCAGACCCAACGGTCGTCATCACGCGGGCCCCGGCGAGCTTCGCCATTTGGACCGCCATCATCCCGACTCCGCTCCCCGCGCCCATGATTAACACGGTTTCGCCATGTTGGAGTCCGGCCAAGGCAAACAGCATGTGCGACGCGGTCACCGACACGAGAGGAAACGCCGAAGCCTGATCAAACGAGAGGTTCTCTGGAATCGGCAGCACATTACGAAACGGGACTTTCACATATTCCGCATAGCCACCGTGCGTCATGGCGCCGAGCAGCCCGTATGAGCGGCACAGATTGTCTCGTCCTGCCAGACACTGATTACATTTCCAGCAGCTGATCCCCGGCGACACAAACACACGCTGCCCGACAGTGACGCCTTCGACCCCATTACCGATTTGCTCGACGATCCCCGACACATCCGACCCCGACACATGCGGCAATGGCATCGGATAAGCAGGATTGCCCTGTCGTATCCAAATATCGAGATGATTCAGTGCACAGGCCTTGACGCGAACCAACACCTCCTCCGAACCGATCGTCGGCGTAGGCAAATCCTCATAGGATAATTTATCCGGTCCACCATGGGCGCGAAAGAGTACCGCTTTCATATGCCTCCGTAAAACGTCGTGAGTTCTGAGTGCTGAGTGCTGAGTTTTCCGGATTACTCAGAATTTCGAACTCAAAACTCAGAACTGCTATTAGAAGGTGAGTGTTCCTTCCACCACCATCACGCACTGCCCTCCCACCTTGACCGTTTTGATGATATCGTCATCCGACTCGACCCGAACGAAAATTTGTGATGGACGCTCGATCTCATAGCCCTGTTCGACAATGATGTCTGTCGTCGGGGCCACGTCCACCACGCCCTTCTGCACCAGATAGGCCCCCAATGCGCCACTCGCGCTGCCGGTTGCGGGATCTTCAAGAATCCCAATTGAAGGAGCGAACATGCGCGCATGCACGGTCGACGACGGCTCCACTGTCATCGTCGTGAAGACCATGATGCCATTCGCGCCAAAACGGCTGCAGATGTCCATGATGGCAGAAGCGTTCGGCTGGATCGAGCGAACAGCCGTCAACGTGCGTACAGGCACGATTAATACTGGTAGTCCCGTGGACACAACCTCGATCGGCCACTTCATGTCGGTGATCGCATACTTGGCCAAGCCCAATGCGCCGGCGATCTTATACAGATCCTCCATCGCGTCTACAGGCCCGAGGAACTCTGGCTTAGGCTGCGTCATCACCACATGAGTAAGCACCCCCTCTTGTGCATGGAGTTCAACAGGAAAGAGGCCGATGTTGCATTCCTGCATCACGCGGGTAATCCCATCGGTCGCAGCAATCAACCCGAGCTGGGCCAACACATAGAATGTCCCCAACACCGGATGGCCGGCAAACGGAATCTCCTGCGTCGGGGTAAAAATCCTGAGACGAACGACCGCCGCCTGGTCCGTCGGAGGCAGCACGAACACGGTCTCGGAAAGGTTCATCTCCCGGGCAATCTGCTGCAGTTGATGGTCGGCGAGACCATGCGCGTCGGGAAATACCGCGACCGGGTTGCCGCCGAATGGGTCCTCGGTGAACACGTCAGCTTGATAAAACTTCAGCAATCGCTGCTCAGACATGGCCTCTTCCTATGCGCGACGTCGCAGCATTTCTGTATCTTGGGTATGAGAATCGGCTGAAGAATCGGCAGAACTGTGGCAGGGTTTGACAGGCGTCCATCTGCTTTGCCAGACTTGCCCCATGACCGATGTGAACCAAGAAGACGTCACCCATGCACTGGAGATACTGGGACTCACCCTCCCTGTCACTCCTGAAACCCTTGCCCAAACCAGACGAGCACTGCTCCACACCTGGAACCCCGCCCGCTACTCCAATCTGACCAACAACCCCAAGAAATATATGCAGGCCTACAAAAAGGCCGAAGAGATGACCTCACTCATCGAAGCCGCCTATGCCCTACTCTCCGCCGTCCTCGTTCCGGATGATGAAAACGCCATCTAACTGCGTTCTCAGTCGTACGTCTCCCTGCGACGTACCCCAGAGGGTACGCCTCAGTCACCGTACTCCCTGCGGCCTTGTTACATGGCGTTTTGATCATCCTGCTAACCCACATCGTGGCTCGTGACCCTCGCCATGCCTTCATGCCCCTCCGACTGCGCCACAGGCCAGGTGA
>JANOOS010000146.1:0-3091 GCA_031421455.1 Nitrospira sp. | reverse complement strand
GCGTTGTTCGACTCGCTCTCGGTCTTTGAGAATGTGGCGTTTCCATTGCGGGAGAAGTTGCGCATGAAGGGCCCGGAGGTAGGGCGACGGGTCGAGGAGAAGCTGCAAGAAGTCGGGTTGGAAGGGATGGGGCATAAGTTTCCTGCTGAATTAAGCGGTGGCATGCGAAAGCGGGCTGGATTGGCGCGCGCATTGGTCATGGAGCCGGAGATTATCCTCTTCGATGAGCCGACGACAGGGTTGGATCCGTTAATGGCGAAATCGATTCACGATTTGATCGTCAAGATGCACCGGCAGTTCGGCTTTACGGCGATCATGGTCAGCCATGAAATTCCGGAGATCTTCGGGATCTCCGATTGGGTGGCGATGCTTCGGAAAGGCAAGATTGTATTGATGGCCACAGCCGCTGAGTTTCAGCGGACCACCGATCCGGAGATTCAAGAATTCATTTCAGTCGGTGGGACGGTGGCGCTGCCTGGATCACTCGTCGGTTAGGTGAGAGGGGAATAGTAAGGATGGAAAAAACAAAATTGGAGATGGTGGTCGGTGTGTTCGTGCTCATCGGCATGGTGTGTCTCGCCTATCTGTCGATCAAGCTCGGAAAACTTGAGATAATCAGTGGGGCGGTCTACGAAGTCGAAGCGCAGTTTACCAGCGCCTCGGGGCTCAAGCCCGGTTCGGCAATCGAAATCGCCGGCGTCGAGGTCGGCAGGGTCCGGGGGATTACGCTCATCGAGGATCGTGCGAAGGTGAAACTGGCGGTGAACAACAGCGTCAAGCTCTATACTGACACCTTTGCCTCCATCAAAACGCGGGGCATCATCGGAGAGAAATTCTTGGCCCTGTCTCCGGGAGGAGGAGGCGATCCGCTCAAGCCGGGGGATACGATACGTGATACCGAAGCGGGCCTCGATCTTGAGGAGTTGGTGAGTCAGTATGTACATGGGAAAGTGAAATGAGCTAGCTGGTTTGTCTGGTTCATTTGGTTTGTTTTGTTTATTTGGTTGGTTTTGTTCATCTGGTTAATTTCGTTCAACCAAATAACCAGACAAACTAAATAAACCAAATAACATCTTGAGACAGATGGAGGATACATGGAGATCGAGGGATCTGCAGTAGCATTGGCGAAGAGATGGAGTTGGGGGAGGCTCGCAAGCGGGGTAGGCTGTCTGCTGTTGCTGCTTGGCGGGGTTGCCGTCCAACCGGCAGTGGCGGGTGAGGCGACTGAGGCCATGAGAAGCACCATCGACGAGACGCTGAAGATCGTCAAGGACAAGGATCTCAAACAACCGGGGAAAGCTGAGGAACGCCGGCGGCGATTGGAACAGGTTGTCGGGGATCGGTTCGACTATCAGGAGATGTCGAGACGGGCGCTGGGGGCTCCCTGGAATGAGCTGGCCGACAAAGACAAAGAGGAATTTGTCGCGTTGTTCAGGAAGCTCTTGATCAATTCCTACGCCGATAAGATCGAATCCTATTCCGGTGAAGGGGTGCAGTATATCAATGAACGCACGGAGAAGGACTATGCCGAAGTCCGGACAAAGGTGTTGACCGGCAAGATCGAGATCCCGCTCGACTATCGCCTACTCAACAAGGGGGCTGTTTGGCGAGTGTATGACGTGGTGGTGGACGGTGTCAGCTTAGTGAACAATTACCGGGGGCAGTTTTCGAAGATTCTCCGTTCTTCCACCTTCGCCGACTTGGTAGATCAGCTCCGGAAGAAATCCGATAAGACTAACGCTCCGTAATTCCTTCCATGAATTCTATGATATGCCTGCGTGGCCTCATCGCAGTTGCCCTCGTGTTTCTTGTAGCGAGTGTCATCTCGCTGCCGGAGCGTGCGGGGGCCGGCGTCGAATATTTTCCGATTCCTGCCGTGTCCACCAGCAAGAATGATGGGAATGAAGTTGGGTTGATCGTGCCGATTCTGGGCACGAACTCTGATGGAGAGCTCAAATACATCGTCGCCCCGATGATCGTTCATAATTCCATCGTTGGGACGCGCGGCTCGCTCAATCTGTTTCGATACGAGCCGGGGGGGCGTGAAATTCGGTTTATCGGATCCTATACGGAAGAGATCGAACGCAGAGTGGCATTCAGTTACGCCGATCCGGCCTTCAGCCAGGGCCGCTACTCGTTGAATTTCGGCGCATCATTTTTCAAAAATGCTACGTCTCGATTTTTCGGCTTAGGACAAGCGACATCAGAGTCAGGGGAAACGAATTACACCGGGCGTGAAGCCCGGATGAACTGGCGGTTCGGGGTCTACGCAAACGAAGTTACCCAGGTTGCCGTTGGCCAGCGAGTTCGTCAAGTGAGTCTGCAGAGGGGCGCAACGGATCTTCCATTTACGGGCGATCGGTTCGGCGGCGTTGACGGCGTTCAGGGGGAGTCGCTCATCATCGGACACCGCGCGACGTTTTATTACGATACGCGGAACAATCTTATCTCGCCGACCGATGGGATGGCCGTAACGGCCTATGCGGAAGTGAACCAGAATCTCCGCAACGGCGAGCATCCCATATTTTCCCGCTATGAGTTCGAGGTGAAGAAGCTGTTCCCCAGCGAATCGAAGCGCGCGATTCTCATCGTGCGGGCGAACATTCAAGCGACGATCGGGACGCAAGTGCCGTTTTTCGAACAAAGCTCCTTGGGCGGACAGAATAATCTGCGGGGCTATGGCGTCGATCGCTTTATTGACAAGAATCTCGTCGCGCTGAGTATCGAACAGCGCATTCACCTGATTCGAACGAAGATTGCGGGGACGACTGCGGATTTCGAAATCGCGCCATTCCTCGATACCGGGCAGGTCTTCAATGACTACAAGGACGTGACCTTCAATAATTACCGTGTGACCCCCGGTATTGGATTCCGTGGAATCGTTCGACCCAACGTGGTCGGACGAGTCGACTACGGCTACAGCCGGGAAGGGGGCGCGATCTTTGCCGGGCTCGACTTTCCTTACTAACCCCCATACCGATGGGTGACCGCGGTCGCCCGCAGGGTTTTAGTACGGTTGGTTGTAAAATGGCAGAGCGGTGTGCGATAAGCGCGACTTGCGTGATGTGTGAGAGGGATGAGGGTTCGAGGT
>JANOOS010000145.1:0-13559 GCA_031421455.1 Nitrospira sp. | reverse complement strand
AGGTACATCTGGCAGCCGTCCCCGCAATAGTTACAGGTCGTCGTGGTTTTCTTCATCTGCCACGGCTTGTACAAATATTTAGAGAACTTGTTCGTGATGGCGCCGACCGGGCAGACGGCAAGGCAGTCTCCACAGAACTCGCAGGACAGTGCGAAATCTCCCTTCGGCACTACTTGATTGAATCCGCCCTTCTTCATGAATTGAAGCGCATCGATCATTAACACGTCTTTACAGACGTTGATGCATTCCGCGCAGGCGATGCAGCGGTTCATATTAAAGTCGAGCACCGGACTGCGTGTATCTTCCGGAATGAATTTCTGCTTCGCGTTGGCCAGGTTTGTCACCCCGTGCTGGAAGGCCATGTCTTGCAGTTCACAGTGGCCGTCGGCGTCGCAGACCGGGCAGTCGAGCGGATGGACGGAGAGATGTTTTTCCACTGCTTTCTTACGGGCCTGGAAGAGTTCCTCCCCCTCGGTTTTGATGATCATACCGGCCGCCGCTTTGGCGGTGCAGGAACGGACGGGCGCTTTCTTGCCTTCCTGCATGACCAAACACATGCCGCAGGAACCGAAGGGGTCGAAGGTATAGTGGTAGCACATGGCCGGGATGATCTTGCCCGTGCTCGATATCACGTCGTAGAGCGAGACCCCGCTCTTTGCCGTCACGGACTTCCCATCGATCGACAGTTCGATCGTGGCTGCTTCTACGTCAGGATTGGTTGCTGGCTTTAGTCCCATAGCTTCCTCGAAACATGGTTAATGGTGAATGGTTGATAGCTGTGAAGGGGATCGCTCATCAACCATTATCCATTGACCATTCCCTTGTTCATCTATCACATTCTCCCATCACAATGTCGTAAGTCCCGAAGATCGTGACCGCGTCGGAGATCATGTAGCCTCTGGACATATGGTCGAATGCGCCCATATGGATAAACGAGGGGGCGCGAATTTTCAAACGGTAGGGTTTCCCGCCGCCCGTACTGACGATGTAGAATCCCAGCTCCCCCTTGTGCGCTTCAGTTCCACAATAGATCTCTCCCGGAGGGGCGTCGAAGCCCTGCGAGAAGAGCTTGAATTGCTGGATCATGGACTCCAGATTCGTAAAGACTCGTTGCTTCGGCGGCAGCGTGACGCTGGGCACATCAGCCATGATGGGCCCCTCCTGCATCTGCTCCAGGCATTGCCGGATAATCTTCACGCTTTCATAGAGTTCCTGGACGCGGATCCAGTATCGATCGTAGGTGTCGCCGTTTTTGCCGAGCGGCACACTGAATTCGCATTTCGGATAGGCTGAATAGGGCTCGGCCTTACGGAGATCGTAGTCAACGCCCGAGCCGCGGAGCGTCGGCCCACTGAGACCGAAGCTCACGGCGTCTTCCGCCGAGATGATGGCCACCCCTTTGGTCCGTCCAACCCAAATCCGGTTCTTCTCCAGGAAGACCACATACTCGTCGATTTTTGGCGGGAAGTAGTCTAGGAACTGCTTCAGTTTATCGAGCAATGAGGCCGTGAAGTCCCGCTCGACGCCGCCGATGCGATACCAGCTGGTGGTGAGGCGCGCACCGCAGAGTTCGTCGAACCAATCCATCAAAATTTCCCGATCACGGAAGCAATAGAAAAAGACGGTCATGGCTCCGATGTCGAGAGCCTGGGTACCGAGCCAAAACTGATGGCCGATGATCCGTTGGACCTCTGCGACGATCGTGCGCAGATACTCTGCACGGTCCGGCAGGGTGATATTCATCAGTTTTTCAACCGCGCGGCAGTACGCAAAGTTGTTGTACATCGCGCAGACATAGTCGAGTCTGTCCGTATGGGGAATAAATTGGTGATAGGTGCCGTCCTCCGCGAGTTTCTCCACGCCGCGATGCAGAAATCCCAGCACGGGAGTAGACTTGACGAGGCGTTCTCCTTCCAATTCGAGGATCACTTTCAGCACCCCGTGGGTCGCGGGGTGCTGGGGGCCCATGTTGAGTAGGAGCTCCTCCGAGCGCAGGGTCGGGAGAGTCTCGCTCCCCGGATGGGCCGGATCGAGCTTGTAGACAGTTGTTCGTTGATCTTCAAAGGCCATTGTCTGTCCTACCGGGCCGTTTCGTCCAGGAACTCGAATGTGTCGCGCCAGCCCTTGCCGCGGAGCGGAAAATCTTTTCGCAACGGATAGCCTTCGGTATAATCATCCGGCAGGAGGATTCGACGAAGATCCGGATGATTTCGGAAGCGGATTCCCATCATGTCGTAGACTTCGCGCTCCATGAAGTCCGCGCCCTTCCAGAGATCCGTTAGGGAATCCACGATGCAATCCGACTCCGGTACCCTGGTCTTGAGCCGGATACGGTGACGTTTCCGGATCGAATAGAACTCGTACACGACTTCAAACCGTTCTTCGTCGTCGGGCCAGTCGACCGAACTCACGTGCACGATGTAGTCGAAGTCCATAGCCGGGTCGTCGTGAAGGAATTGCGCGATCTCATGGAGCCGATCCCGCATCACGGTTACCGCAAGCTCCCCGCGCCATTCGACGGCTTTGATGAAGCCGGTGGCAAAATCTTCTTGGAGCCGGTTGGCCAGTTCCTGTAATGACATCGATTGAGACCTATATTTTAAGGCTGGGTTTGACCTGATCCGGCTGCTTTAGAAACACGCGTTTCAGCATGATTCGTTCTTGTAACTTGAGGATGCCGTCGAAGAGCGCTTCCGGTGTTGGAGGGCAACCAGGCACATAGATATCGACCGGCACAAAGCGATCGACCCCTTGGACGACGCTATAACTATCGTAGATATTGCCTGAGGTTGCGCAGGATCCCATGGCAATGACATATTTCGGCTCGGGCATCTGGTCGTAAAGTTTTCGGATGACGGGAGCCATCCGTCGGCAGACGGTACCAGCCACAATCATCAAATCAGACTGGCGCGGTGAGGCCCGGAACACGCCGGCACCGTAGCGGTCCATATCGTACCGTGACGAGACGGCGGCAATCATTTCGATCGCGCAACAGGCCAGGCCGAATGTCATGGGCCATAGTGACCCCTTGCGAGCCCAATTGACGGCTTTTTCCACTGTCGTGGTGACGATGTCCGGCGTGCCATCCTTATCATGACGACCAATTTGGATCAGTCCCATTCCAGGGCTCCCTTTCGCCAAGCATAGACATAGGCCACAAGAAATAATCCTATGAAGACCAGCATTTCAATCAACCCGATTAACTCAATCTTGGTGAAGACCACGGCCCAAGGATACAGAAAGATGACCTCGATATCGAAAATAACGAACAGCATCGCGAAGATGTAATACCGAACAGGGAAAGGCATCCGAGCATCCGAGAATGGCTCTGATCCGCATTCATAGACTGAGAGCTTCTCCGGTTCAGGATATTTCGGCTGAAGTAAAGAACTGATGACCAACGTCCATATGCCGAACACGAGCGCTAAGACAATGAAAAACATAATCGGAAAGTATCTGGTCAGATACTCAAGAAGTAACTCAGAGCCGCTCATAGGGCTAACCTTTCAACAGCTTGAGATGCAAAGGATCGCTGGAGTTTAGACGTTGGATTACGGGGATAGCAAGCGTTCAAAAGACCTGTGGAGCCGACCCGAAAGTCCTAGACTCTGTTTCGTTGAGCGGTGGCGCCAGGTCGCTTATTTATGAGGGCTTCTTCGCTCTATTGGGCTGGGTGGATGACATGCGATCTGCTGGCATGCGTAGATGGGAGGGTGATACTTGGTCCATTTGATCCCATTCAGGCTCCAAGGCCGAGAAGGCCTTGGCTTTCTTGCGTCGGTGAATCTGAGTCTCGATGCGAGGGCGACCTTGGCGTTGGGCATCGTGGGCCGGGGACTTGTCAGGCAGCATGATATTGATTCCCCTTCTGCGAGAAGTCACTTTCCAGGTCACCATACCATCGGTTGAATTGGCGGGTCAATGTGACAAGGCCTCAATATTCTTGACAATGCAGGACTATTTGCTATGGTTGCTGACAGTAATACGTGCCCTACATGAAGGACAACCACCATGGTTAATTATTCAATGAAATGTGTCATCTCTCTCATGGGTTGGATCTTGGCCGTGCCACTCCTTCCTATGGCTTGGGCTGCAGACAACCTCAACTCGGTCCGATTCGGAGATCCGGCTTTGGCCTATTCATCCGGTTCCATCCAGCGATCGACTCCCCAAGATGGATTCGTGAATGTGATTACCGGTGACAATCAGACCACTGGGGATCACATGATTCTGGGCAGCAGAGATATTCTCTACCTCCGATTGAAGAATCCCGTCGATGTCGCGCCTGGAGATCCTTTCACGATCTACAGACGATCGCACAAGGTATTCCATCCCACTACTGGTCAATACATGGGGCATTTGGTCAATCGCCTCGCTGTGGTTGAGGTGATTGACGTTGATAAGGAACTGACCACTGTTCAGATCATACGGGCCTATGGAGCTGTATCGCCGGGTGATCCGGTGATGAAGTTCGTGCCTCCGACTGACGAGGGAGCAGCAGTTAATCAACCTTCCGCCGGCGATGTAGAGGGAAGGGTTGTAGAGTTTCAATCCAACATGGGAATTATGAATCTTGTGGCGCAAAGAAATGTCGTTTACCTGGACCGGGGGCGGGAAGACGGGATCAGGCCTGGGGATCGAATGGACGTGATTCGATCAGGAGGGAACCTTCCTCGACGAGTCGTGGGCGAATTGAAAATCCTGTCCATAGAAGACCGAACGGCCACGGCGCTGATCACAAAATCGATTTCCCGCATTCTGAAGGGCGATCGCTTCATAATGCAGGTTCATACCCCTGTTCCTGAGGCCATGCCGATTTCTCAATCACCCCAACAGTCTCCGGATGTCTCCCCTGCTGTGGCTTCTTCTTCAAGCAAGTTCCAAGTTCAGAATGCCGCAGGCGAAACCCGAATCAGCCTCGGTGATTTGATGAAGCAGCTTCGGTTTGAGTCGGGCGAAGCCACGATCAAGTCCGAGGGCTATCAGGTGCTCGATGAACTGATTGCGTATCTGCGCACCACGACCGGCGATCGGCTGATTCGAGTCGAGGGCCATGCAGATAACATGGAAATCGGTCCCTCCCTGAAATCGATCTACCAGACGAACTGGGACTTGTCGAAAGCTCGGGCTGGGATCGTTCTCCGTTACTTGATTGAGAAGGGTGGGATCGATTCGGTGAAGCTGTCGTCGGTTGGCTATGGCGATACGAAGCCTATAGCCGGTAATGCGACTGAAGTGGGTCGACTGAGGAACCGTCGTGTTGACATCGTACTCTATTCGCCCGAGTCACCCGGTGAGCAGTCTGGGCCGGCGGCGAAGCCGACTGAGACCGGCGCTACCGGCTACAGCTTGTCCCGTCTCAGCTCAGCGGAGAGCGGAGATCCGACCCCCGCAGTGGACCAGACGACCCTAGCCGTTCCAACTGGTTCGTCCAAGGTAAAGCTCCCATCCGCCTCCGAGGATCCAGGTTCGGCAACGATTCCGGCATCAGGCAGCCCGGGCAATTCAGATCAGAAACCTGCTGCTCCAGTCGTTCCTCCACAGTAAATCCATCGAGTATCGTGCGAGGGTTGACGAGTCATCGTCAACCCTCACCGATTCCCCTTTGGAACGGTTCCGTTCTTTCTCCCTCGTTGTTCCCCCTTTTCCCTTACTGCTACAATGCCGCATGGTTTCGTCACTGGTAGGCCCTCCACGCACAGAGCCAGAGGTTCTGTTTGCAGATGTCATTGTCCCACGGCACCTGGCAGGCCCGTTCACCTACATCGTGCCCTTGTCGCTCAGACCCACGCTACGGATTGGACATCGAGTGCTCGTGCCCTTCGGCCGGTCGATTCTCCAAGGAGCTGTAATCGCCCTCTCCCAGGTTCTTCCTCGGGGCCTTGATCGGGCACGTCTCAAGGAGATTTGCTCATTGCTCTCGGAAGGGGCTGTAACAGATGTGTCCTCGAACCTGTTCCAACTCTCCCGGCAGGTGGCCGAGCAGTATGTTGCCCCATGGGGGCAATGTCTTCGGTTGGTGTTGCCTCCGGCGTCAAAACCACGGGCGCAGAGCCACTACGAACTGACGGAACAAGGGCGAGCCGCACTTTCGTCTCGAGAGCCCTGCTCGGTGAAGGTGCGGGCACTTCTCACGCGTCTTGGGAAAAAACCGTCAGGGCTTCGCCGGTCATCCCGCAGTCCTGGCCCTGCCGATTTGTTGCACGATCTCAAGGCCCGTGGATGGGTGGCAGAGATCCAGGCCGTGCCATTGGCCACGATGGCGCCTCTCATCCAACCAAACAGACTGACAAACCAGGACGATTCAGACATCACTGCATCGCTGATTCCTGACCCAGCAATGTCTTGGGCGGAGCCTCTGTTCGAGGCGCTGAGAGGCCCAGGATCCAAGCAGGTTCTAATACAGGCTCCCTGGCACGATCGATTGAAGCTGTTGCAACGGGCGATTCGCCTAGTGCTCGACCGTGGACAAACGGTCCTCATCATCGTTGGGGAAGCAGAACGAGCCCAATGGATTGCCGGCTTGATCCGTAATGATGAGAAGGGTATCTCCCCGGTCTGTTTCCATAGCGGTCTTTCAGACCAGCTGAAAGCCGAGATATGGGATCAGATTCATCGGCAGGCGGTTCGTGTGATCGTGGGAACCCGATCGACTGTTTTTCTTCCATTGACAGCAATTGGGGCGATTTGGGTCGAAGGAGAAGACGATGCAGCGCTGAAAGAACCGCAAGAACCACGCTACCACGCGCGGGAAGTGGCTTGGTTGAGGGCGCAGCGCGAACAGGTGGTGCTGGTGCTGAGTTCGTCCCATCCCTCCCTTGAAACCAAAGCAGTGGTGGAACAAAGTGGAATATTTTTATGTGCCATCATGCCGTCCGATGCCC
The DNA here is from genome assembly GCA_031421455.1 of Nitrospira sp. Classification (GTDB taxonomy): domain Bacteria; phylum Nitrospirota; class Nitrospiria; order Nitrospirales; family Nitrospiraceae; genus Palsa-1315. The sequence continues at coordinate 6,675 of JANOOS010000145.1, read as the reverse complement.
GGCCGAACGTACAGGTCGTTGAATTGCGTGATTATGGTCGCGGTACAGTGTTAAGCCAGCCGCTTGTTCGGGCCGTCGAGCAGACGATCGGTCGTCGGGCCGGTGTCCTATTGTTTCTCAATCGGAAGGGCTATGCCGGTGCCCTCGTCTGCCTGGACTGTGGCCAGGTTCCCCGCTGTCCCGCCTGTCGTGTAGCCATGATGTACTCTCGGCAGGCAGCTCGTCTGTCCTGTTCCTACTGCGGGGACACTGCCCCGATCCCTGAGACCTGCGGCTCCTGTTCCGGACCTCGCATGCAGTTGATTGGGGAAGGCACAGAGCGGGTAGAAGAAGATGCGAAGCGATTGTTTCCTCATGCATCAGTGATTCGGCTTGATGGAGATACCATGCGGCGACCAGCGCAGGCGGAAGCTCTCTGGCGGAGGGTCGAGCAGGGGAGGTGGGATATCATCGTCGGAACACAATTGCTATTGCGGCACGGGCCTCTTCCGACGATGGGCCTTGTTGGGATTGTGCAGGCGGACGCAGGGCTCAGCGTGCCGGATTTCCGATCCGCCGAACGTACCTATCATATGCTCCTCGACGCGGTCAGTCTCGCCCATCCGGCAGGAGCCGGCGGTCAGGTTATCATGCAGACCTGTCTGTCATCCCATCATGCGATTCAGGCTGTGGCGAAGAATGACGAATCTGTCTTTTTCTTGGAAGAACTGTCTCAGCGGGCGGCATTGGGGTATCCGCCCTCGGTTAATCTGATTGCGCTCCTCACATCGGGAACCAATGAGAAAATGGTTCGCGATGCTGCCATGGCCTGGGTAGCTCGACTCACCGCCTGCTCTTCACCGTCCGTGGCTGGACAGATGGTCTCGCCAAAGGTTTCTGCAACGGATCAATCAATCGGTCGATCCGACCGTCTTATTGTCCTGGGACCGGTCCCTTCTCCGGTGCCGAGGCTCAGGGGACGGCATCGGTGGCAAATCCTCGTGAAATCGCCCGAACGGGAAGTGGGCCTCGAAGCGGTACGTATGACAGTCAAGGAGATGGAACGTACTTACCTGCGCCGAGCCATCAAGTTCGATGTCGATGTCGATCCGATCGAGATGTGGTAGGTGTTCCTTCTTTTTTATGGGGCCTGATTATGATGTTGGCGGATGGTTGTCGGTTGCATCGACTGATGAGACGGTGCTGGGCTGACGGGCTCGCTTAAAGAACCCATAGGAAAACGTGATCCAAAAGACAGCTGAGACGAGTCCCATCAGTACGGCTGAGAGCATGGTTCCCAATTGTTCATCGGTCGGTTCTGTCGTAATCGAACGGAATTGAACCATCGTGACAATCGGCCAGGCAAGACTCTCCAGGCCGAGCAACAGGGTAGCCCAAGCCCAGACCAATCCAATCGTGCGCCCCTGCCAGATCAGAAATCCTGCGACAACGCCACCAATGAGAAAGACTCCCCAGACTGGAAGCGAGTCCCACGCCAGCCAAGCACCTACCGCCACGACGAGGCTGCCTAGCAGGGCATTGAGTTGGGGGCTCCACCAGGCAGTGACCATACAGGGTGTCGTTCTCCGTGGGCGATACGAGGGTGATGCGCGGGCTAGTGTGAGTTCCAACTGTGGGTTTGTCAATCGAGGTATCCGTCGGCTAGCCTGCCGGCTGAAAGCTCACCGCAGCAACGAATCCGCGATTACCGCAGAAGCCTCATGAATCATGCGGGCCAGGACTGCCGCCTCGTCCGACAGCTTGAAAGAGTTGCGTGCGCTCCTCACTGGTGAGCGGTTTCCACGCTCCAGATACCAATCCGTCAAGCGTCACATGCATGATCCTGACACGATGCAGGTCGAGCACCCGATAACCCAAAACTTGGCACATGCGTCGAATCTGTCGATTGCGACCTTCGGTGAGGATGATGCGGAATCGTGCGGGACTGAGGCGCTCAATCCGGCAGGGCCTAGTCGGACGGTCGAGAATGGCAACCCCTTGAGCCATGCGATCGATGAATGACTGATCGAAGGGATGATCTACAGAGACCTCGTATTCCCGTTCATGCCCATGCTCGGTTCGTAGAATCTCATTCACGATGTCCCCGTCGTTCGTGAGAAGAATGAGGCCGGATGAGTCCTTGTCGAGTCGGCCGATTGGAAAGATTCGCTCTGGATGGCCGATCTCCGCGATGATGTTACGGGGCACATGCGACTCGCTGGTCGTTGTCACACCCACTGGCTTGTAATACTTGATATAGAGCGAGGCTGTTCCCCAGGGAATTACCTGTCCGTCTCGCGAAATCACGTCGTCAGGACCGACCTGATCTCCTAAGCAGGCCACCCGCTGATTGATGGTTACGCGACCGGCCTCAATCAGGCGATCGGCCTCCCGGCGAGAACAGATGCCGTGGTGTGTGAAAAATTTATTGATACGAAGCATGTCGGTCACGGGGCGGCACGCCGTTGGCAGGCTTTTTCAGCATCCTACTTAGTGGACGCGGCGTCCCGCTTTGATCCGGCCCAGCATACGGTAGATCAATCGGGCGATACAAAACTGGGGAGCGACAAACCCTTCAATCGGGGCAATCTCGCTGATATCCATCCCGAGAATGCCAGGTCCATTGGCCAAGGCAGTGATGAGATTCAGCGTATCGTACCACCCCAACCCACCGGGCTCGGGAGTGCCGAGCGCGGGGATCAACGAGGCGTCAAGTCCGTCACAATCGAATGTCAGGTAAACAGGCCCTCGACAGGCCTTCACGACATCGGGAACCCAGCGAGAGGCCTTGCCCTCGTAGAGGCCGGACGGGTCAAGGATCTCGGCGGCAAAGAACGTGGCTATTCGATCGGTGCTCTCAATGCGGTCGATTTCCTCTGGAGAAATGGATCGAATGCCGACTTGAACCAATGGCAATCCGTCATCGACCACGCGGGCCATCACGCTGGCGTGGCTATAGGGGTTCCCTTGATAGGCCTTCCGCAGGTCGCCATGTGCATCGATTTGCACCACGCACAGGTCAGGATAGCGACGAGCATGGGCCCGGATGGCCCCAAGCGCTCCGGTATGTTCCCCTGTCAAAGTAACGATGAAGCGTCCAGCTCCAACGTGAGGAGTGACAAACGCGTCAATTGCATCCACCGCCTGCCGATCGACTTTGCCGTCCAGTTCGAGTGAGCGGATGGTGGCAACTCCGCCCCATTCCCGGTAGGGCTCACACCGGAGTGTTTCATCGTATAACTCGACTTGTTGCGATGCCTCGATGATGGCTGACGGGCCTCGATCGGAGCCCAGCACATAACTGGAGGTATGTTCGTAGGGTGCTGGCAGGACATAGACACCCGCCTGATCGGGATGGCACCAGGGCTCATCGAGACCGAGGAAGTTCTGGTCGATGCCCTCCCAACCGGCGGGAAGTGTCATGGGCGTATGCTCACGCGGCAGGCTACCGACGCCGCTTTGGTATATTTTCTTCCGGGATGAACACGGCCAATGCGATCACCGTCGTCCAGCGGTTGGGTTTACCAATGGCGGACTGTGTGATGTTTTGGGTCCGAACGATCTTGCCGGCCATTTTGAATACTTGTTCCCGCTCTTTCCATGCGATGTTCGGATCGAACTCGACTCCGAGTGTCGTGGCCAACATCTGTGCTGCCAAGTCTTCCGTATACTCGCCAGTCTCTTCATCGGTTTCACCATGCGCATGGTGTTCGGACAGATACCCGTAGGTTCGTCGATCGGTTGGGACCGCTAACCCAATCGACGCGGAGGCCAGGCGATTTCGTTCATTCGTTTCCGATCGCGCCATCACGCAGAACGTAATTTCACCGGGGTTCAATAACTTCTCGCCGCGGGCCCGCGGGATAATTTTGCAATTCGGCGGAAGAATCGACGACACCGTGACGAGATTACAATAGGCGACGCCGGCACTGCGCAAGGCTTGTTCGAAGGAGGCCAGTTTTTCTTTGTGGACTCCGACGCCTCGCGTTAAAAACATCTGCGTAGGTACCATCGTTTCTTCTCCTTAGTTCGTCCAACCAATCGGGTGACAGGCGCTTTGTTAGCTGAAATGCGCGCCCACGGTAAACTTTCTACAGGCACAGGGTCGCTGTTGTACCAAGATTGGCGCTGCTTCGCAATATCCCGCGACGTTTTTCTCCAGGCTGAGGCGGAAAAAGTTTGCCAGATTTCTGAAAGGTTACGATCAGGTTAAGATTGAGATCGAAAGAGTCTGATCTTCGTTTAACCGTGAGAGTTCTGGCTAGGTCCCGGCAGGCGGTTTGAGGTTTAGCACCAGCATGCGGGGCTCGGTCATATCTTCGATTGCGGCCCGAACCCCTTCACGCCCAACCCCCGAGTCCTTCACGCCGCCATACGGCATATGATCAGCGCGAAATGTCGGAATTTCGTTTGCCAGCACGGCCCCAACTTCGAGGTGCCGAAAGGCATGGAAAATTTTATTCACATCCTGGGTGAATACCCCGGCGTGGAGCCCATAGTCGGACTGGTTGAGCGCCGTGATCGCTTCGCCGAAGTGTCGGTACGGGGTGACGGTCACCACCGGTCCAAACACCTCCCGGCACGAGACCTTCATCGTTGGAGTGACGTGCGACAGCACGGTCGCCTCCATTACCGAGCCCATGCGTTTGCCTCCAAGAAGCACCCGCGCCCCTTGCGATACGGCCTCCCCAATCCAGGACTCGATGCGATGGGTTGCGTCCGGATCGATTAGCGGTCCGATCACTGTCGAATCGTCGGTCGGGTCGCCGGCCTTCAGCCGCGCAACTTGTAGCAAGAACTTCGTGGTGAAAAGATCTGCGATGGAATGATGGACAAATATTCGTTGAACGGAAATACAGGTTTGACCGGCGTAACCGAACCCGCCGATGGCGCAACGCTGTGCAGCAAACTCGATATCGGCGTCGGGTTCGACAATCACGCCCGCGTTTCCACCGAGTTCCAACACCACCTTCTTTTTTCCGCATTTGGCTTTCAACATCCATCCCACGGCGGCGCTGCCAGTAAAGCTTAGGAGTTTGAATCGAGGATCGACGACGAGCTGCTCCGCCAGCTTGTTGTCACAGGGCATGATGTTGAGTGCGCCAGGAGGAAGTCCGGCCTCCAGAACTACTTCGCCCAAGAGTAATGCGGTGAGGGGTGTCTGTGGCGCTGGCTTGATGAGAATGGAATTGCCGGCGGCCAGAGCCGGTGCGACCTTATGAGCCACAAGATTCAGGGGAAAATTGAAAGGGGTGATTCCGAGCACCGGACCGATGGGAACCCGGCGGAGAATGCCGAGATGGGAATCCGTCCCCGGCGTCCAGTCGAGAGGGATCACCTCACCTGGAATACGTTTTGCCTCTTCAGCCGCAATGGTAAATGTCTGTACGGCCCGATTGACTTCTCGCTTCGCATCGGTGGCCGGCTTACCGGCTTCAGCCGTCATCAGGCGGGCAAATTCATCTCGTCGGTCATAGAGCCCGCCAGCGATTTTTTGTAACGCATGATAGCGGGCGTGTGACGGCAAGGTCTTCATTACGACGGCGGCATCGACCGTCGATTGAATTGCAGCCTCGGCGTCGGCGGAACTCGCGTTTGACACCTCGGCGAGCAGCTTCCCTGTAAACGGATTGTTCACGGGGACATGGGTCTCCCCGTGTCGCCACTGACCTCCAATCAAAAATGGACGTGGTTCCTGCACAAGAGGTGCCCCGCGGGTGGTGAAGACTTAGCAGGATGCTGAAAAAGTCCGCCAGCAGCGTTCTCGCATCGTTCAGACCCTCAACGTACCCAGAGGGTACGCCTCGGCCCTTCACTCGCTGCGGCCTTGCTGGACGACCTTTTTGACCATCCTGCGGGTTTGTGTCCTGTTGCCCCAGACATGCGGATTATTGGATTCCCGGCAGGCAGGCCTCGTTTTTCCGCAGCCTGTTAGTCGCCGGACTTAACCGAGGCTGTTGGGATTGATTCAGGATCGGCAGCCTGTTGGGCGACACCGGCCTTGGCAACTAAATCCTCTGTGCCCCAATCACGAATTGCTTCGATCGTAAAGGCCTCATAGGTGGAGACGCCGTGGCACGTCGGGCAATCCGGCATCGGCACCTTGCGATAGAAGACTTCTGACAAACAGGACATGCACATCCAATAGGGTGGTTCCCCCTCGCGTTGCGGAACAGACCAAAATGATTGTGTGACAGACATAGATAATCCTTAGTGAATGATGAATGGACTGTTCTGTGCCACTGCCGTTGCCTCATGCGGATCGGCTGGCTCTCCCTGGGATCGTGGGGCAGAGGCCAACATGCGATCAATCTCCTCGGCAAACTCGCTGAACGGGACTGCGCCGGGAATCGCAACCGCCGGCTCTTTCTCAGTAGGCCCACCAACGGTTCGAATCAGAATAAAACCAGGGGTGCCATGAAAGCCCCATCGGGTCGCCTCTTGACGATCCTGGAAAATGGAATCGAGATACTGTCGCTCGTCGAAACACTTGGCAAACACCGTCTGGTCTAAGCCAATTGCCTTCGCGTAACCTTTGAACAATCCCGAGTCTAAGCGGCTTCGTTCGCTGAAGAGTCGATCGTGCATCGGCCAATATCGACCCTGGGCTCCGGCACAGCGCGCCGCGACCGCAGCGTCGACTCCGACCCCCCGATCCGCTCGAGGATAGTCGCGATACACAAACCGCACTTTGCC
>JANOOS010000144.1:0-2678 GCA_031421455.1 Nitrospira sp. | reverse complement strand
GCGCGGGTGATCGTGCATAGCGGCACGGTGATCGGAAGTGACGGATTCGGCTATGTGCAGGACCAGGGACATCATTACAAAATTCCCCAGCTCGGCGGAGTTACGATCGAAGATGACGTCGAGCTCGGGGCGAACGTCACGATCGACCGAGCCACACTCGGCCAAACGGTCATTAAGCAAGGAACCAAGATCGACAATCTGGTTCAAATCGCCCATAACGTGACGATCGGCGCCCATTCCATCCTCGTGGCACAAGTCGGGATTGCCGGCAGCACGCTGGTGGGACATCACGTCATGATCGGTGGACAGGCAGGGCTGGCAGATCACATCGTCATTGGAGATCAGGTCATGATTGCCGCTCGTGCAGGCGTCAACCGTAGCCTCGAACCCAACCAAATCGTTTCAGGGGCTCCTGTGATGCCGCATGAGGTCTGGGTGAAGGCCCAAGCTGTGATCCCGAGACTTCCTGAACTCAGGCAGGCCATACGAACGTTGGAAGACAAAATGAAGAAACTTGAAGCAGCTCAAGGGGCGCGGGGGAAGAAGAGTAAGAAGTGACGAGTATGGAAAATGGTGAATGGTCAATGATCAGAGCAGGATTCGTCTGATGTTTTCAGAACATTTACCATTGACCATTCGTTTGATTCCTGAATCCCTTCAGCCTGCATCACTGTTCCCCTGCTGCCCTGTTAGTCGACTACTCCACGCCAACAGAACAACTTCGCCCAGTAGAATCCCGCCCAGGGCATCAACGCAGCAGGAAACATGTTGAGATCGCCGTACATGTAGGCCGCGGCTGTTGAACCAAAGACCAACACCGCTCCTGCAACGGAGATTGCCGTGACAAAGCCACGCCCAGGATGCTCGATCATTGGCGCCTCAGGCTCTGCCTTCCCCCTCGTCTTCTTGTTACGTTGCGCCACAGCGGTCCTCATCTTTGCCGCATAGACCGCAGGAAATGTCTTAAAGAGATAGCGGTGATAGCGAGCCTGCGCGAACCCACAGCCTGCACCGACAACGATTAAGAGCGAGCTACTGAGAAACGTCACCCAACTGTATGTATGGTTCGCCAGTAGTTGATAGGCGAGCGCCCCTACCCCGCCAACCATGCAGACCAGTCCGATCGTCCCGGCAGGGAGGAGGATGTGGGACCGGACATAGTAGCGAGCTTGTTCGTCGATCTTCTCCGGCTTCAAAACAGTCACAAGTTTCGGCATCGATACAGTCTCCCATGGAACAGGCGAGGTCAAGGCTGAGGATAGCAGGTTAAGGTTGAGGTTAAGAAAGAGTGAGTCTCAGAGCCTCGCTCTGCCTCAACCTTGGCCTTAACCTTCTTTCTAAGCCTCGGCCTTCTCCAAGAAGGCGGCATCATAGCATCCTTCCACAGCAGGTTACACGGACGAGAGCTGTGGTTCGCGCGAAGGGGAAACACCATGAATAACAAGGAAAAGGGGAGAACCTGTGGATGGCCCATGAGAAATGGCAGGCAGGATGGTCTGTTTTCACCCCATAGGCACCCATCGCCATACTCAACAGCTCAGAGACAGACTGCTACGATGAAACGCCGCTCGCAGAGAGCCATATAGCGATTATCCGCAACAAACACCGCAAAGGAAAAGGTGATAGTGATCCAAGGATTTAGCTCAGCTCATTCTGTGTCCCCAAAATCTGTGCATGGCATGTGGATAACCATGTTGATGAACGGCCCATAATACGCCGTACCACGGCGCCTTACACATTGCCTAATCCATAGGCAGCATAATCCGTGCAATTTCATCGAGATGTATTTTCTCAGGAGAAGCTTGTATGCGGCATGAATGCAGATTCCGCATGACAGAGAATATTCTTGGCGTTGAGCGTACAGAAGTGTGCAGACTGAGAGAAGCAAATTCACGCGAGACTCGCGTGAGAAGCAGGAAGAGCGAGACGGTCGGAAGGCTAGGCTAAGGCTGGAAGGCTGAAGGTACGTCGAGCCTGAATGTGGAATTTTGAATGTGGGATGTGGAATTTTCTGAATTCCTACTCCGACAATTTAACATTCACCATTGATCATTTTCTCATCAACTCCTCCTTCACCCCTTAATCCCTTAACCCCTTCAGCCTTCCGCATAGCCTAGCTCGGAAGAATCTCGCTGATCGCCGATCGCTCGACGCGCCCGATATTACCCCACTGTTCTGCCATCGGGATCAATGAGTGAATCCTTGTCTCGACCGTTCCCAGTCGCTGCCCCAAGGTGGATGTTTTGCGATAGGCCGCGACCATGAGAAAGGATCGCAGCCCTTGCAAAAACATTGTGATCATCGTCGCCTGCACACGGCCGGCCAGATCGTAGAGGGCCTCGACTTGCTGGAAAATCGGATCAAGCTGAGACGCCGTGACAAAATCTGTCGCGCCCTGCGCGCGTATATTTGCAAGCGTGGAACTGATGATCGGGACACGCATGCGGACTTCTTCAATGAACTCGTCGTCGAGTCGGTCGAGTTCAGCTAAGATACGCCTGACGCCGGCGACATCCAGACTGTCGAGTTCCTCTTTGGCTCGCTGAATCACCGCCTCCAAGACATCGCGAGCCGGCTGGAGCGACCGGGCACGCGCTTGCTGCAAATCTCGAAGGGCATCGAGGAGCGGGACACTGGAGTTCACGGTGAGCTGAACCTGCGCCTGGGGAAACGAAGAT